>NZ_CAPDXS010000062.1:10999-27854 GCF_948601915.1 uncultured Acetatifactor sp.
GCGGGGGGAGGCCGTGGTGCGGGAGGGGGACGTGGTGGCAAAGGGCGACACCATAGCCGCTGTGGGCAGCACGGGCCGCTCCACGGGCAGCCATCTCCATTTCAGCGTGCGGCTCAACGGCTCCTATGTGTCGCCATGGGGATATCTGAGCCAGTGATGAAGGATTGGATTGGAACGCAGGCCGCGGAGGGGGAGCGGCTTTCGATAGGAGGGAATAGCATGGACGAGAATCAAAGGTATTTTGACAATATCTCCGGCTCCGGGACAGGTGCGGATGCCGGGACAGGGATGGCTGCCGGGCAGGATTGCTACGGAAGGCCGCCGGGGAACGGCGCCTCCGCCGGAGGTTATATGCCCGGAACGGGCAGGAGGCCCAGGGGAGAGCGGGGCAGCGGGAAGGGCCTGTTCCTGATCGGCCTGGTCACGGGGATCTCGGGGGCGCTCCTGATACTGGCCATCTGCTATCTGGGGCTCTATGTCCAGAATGCGGTGGAGTCCGGCCAGAGCATGAAGAACGCCGCCTCCGGGGGGCCCTCGTTCCTGGAAGGCTCCGCCATCGACGCCTCTGTGCTGAACAAGATGCAGACCCTGGAGAATACCATCGACAATTATTTCTATCTCCATGACGTGACGGAGGAAGAGCTCCAGGACGGCATCTACAGAGGGATGCTCCAGGCGTTGGGGGATCCCTACTCCGAGTATTATACCGCGGAGGAGCTGACCGCGCTGATGGAGCAGACGGAGGGCATCTACTACGGTGTGGGCGCGTATGTCAGTCAGGATACCGCCACCGGCCTGCCGAAGATCAGCGGGGTCATAGAGGGAGCGCCTGCGGAGGAGGTGGGCCTTCGAGCCAATGACCTGATCTATGAGGTGGACGGGGAATCCACCTACGGACTGAGCCTGACGGAGGCCGTGTCCCTGATCAAGGGGCCGGAGAATACGGAAGTGACCCTGACCATCGTCAGGGAGGGGGAGTCCGACTACCTGGAGGTCAAGGTCACCCGCAGGAAGGTGGAGACCCCCACCGTGGAGCATGAGATGCTGGAGGACGGCATGGCCTATATCCAGTTGACGGAGTTCGACGATGTGTCCGTGAAACAGTTCGAGGAAGCGCTTGCCTCCGTGCGGGAATCCGACATGAAGGGGCTGATCCTGGATCTGCGGGGGAACCCGGGCGGGAGCCTCAGCGCCGTGGTGGAGATGGCGCAGATGATTCTGCCCGAGGGGCTGATCGTATACACGGAGGACAAGAACGGAAAGCGGGCGGAATACACCTGCGAGGGCGACAAGGAGCTGGAGGTGCCTTTGGTGGTGCTGATAGACATGAACTCTGCCAGCGCGGCGGAGATCATGGCCGGAGCCATCAAGGACTACAAGCTGGGGACATTGGTGGGCACCACCACCTTCGGCAAGGGCATCGTGCAGCAGATCATCCCCTTCCGGGACGGCTCTGCGGTGAAGGTCACGATCAGCGCCTACTACACGCCAAACGGCAACAATATCCACGGCCTGGGCATTGAGCCGGATGTGGTCTGCGAATTTGACGGCGAGGCCTACTACGGCAGCGAGGAGCACCCGGACAATCAGCTGGAGAAGGCCAGGGAAGTGCTCAGAGGCCTTATGGAAGAGTAGGGAAGAAGGGGCTCATATCTGCTCGTTCTGCCTGTGGATCAGGGGGTCCTCATAGGCGTCCAGGAAATCAGGGCCAAGCCGCACGGCCTCGTCCGCGAACCGGATGCCCTTGACCTCCGTCAGGACGCCCACCACCTTCTTGAACCGCAGCCCCGGGAAGAAGTTCAGCATCTCCATGGGCACCGTGGCATCGAACTGCGGGTACTGGGCGAATATGCCGCGGTAGTCCAGGGTGTCCCTGGGATGGGGTTTGAGGAAGATCGTGCCCTCCTTTTCATACATGCGGATGATGTCCCGGAAGATCCGCTCCCTCACGTCCAGGGTGCACAGGGGATCCGTGAGTATGAGGATTTTGTCCTCCATGCCATTGCCCGCGTCTATCTGGGCCTGCAGGCTGTCCATGTCCCGGATGAAGGCCCGCAGTATCAATGCTTTGTCTTCCGATGTCAGCCTGTCCACCAGGGCCTGCCTGGGCTGCTGGATATACTGAGGGCAGGGATAGCGGATGGCGGAGATGTCGTTCACCTCCATATCGATGCAGTATTTTCCGTAGCCGTTCTGTACGAAGATCAGGTTCAGCTTCCTGGACAGGAATGCCTTCAGGCCAAAGTGCCCCCTGTTGTCATAGCGGGCGGCATCGAAGTTCTTCAGGCAGTTCAGCCCGTCCTCCACCGCATGGTAGGGGATTTTCTTCTGGTTCAGATAATAGCCGATGGGGTCGGAGTCGCAGTACACGTAGATGTCCCCGTAGTCGCGGAAATCCACCGGCACATAGGGCTCCTCCAGCTTCGCGTAGAGCCTGGTAAAGCGGATCCGGCTCCACAGATGGCCCAGGAAGCCGCGGCCCGCATTGCGGAGCTTCACCAGCTCCGGGAAGAAATCCTCCCGCTTTTCATCGAATTCCATCACCTGTTCAAAGAGTCCCGTGGACTCCACCCGGCTCCCCAGCTCCTCAAAGTCATTGGACATTCTGCTGAGCACCAGAGTGGCCTGTCCCCTCTTCTCCCGGGGGAGGGCCAGCTCCTTCAGGAAGGTGACGTATACGTGGTAATAGGTATGGCAGACATAGATTCTCTCTCTCATCAGACAAATTCCTCCGGCACCCCCAGCGTCTTGAAACCATGCTCGAACAGCAGCTCGTTTGCCGCCAGGATAGACTGTCCGCGCTGCAGCGCGAACAAAATGACGGCATCCCGTTCATCCCTCGCATACAGCTCCCGGTTCTTCGACACCTTCAGCAGCGACTGGGCCTCATCCTCGGAAAGTCCCATGCCGAAGGCCAGGGCGATCAGCCTGTCCCGGGAGGGCGTCTTCTCCCCGGAAAAAATCTGGTACACATAGGCCCGGCTCAGCAGGGAGCCGCGCACCACCTCCGCCTTGCTGATGCCCTTGCGGGACAGCAGGAATGCCAGGTGCTCGGGGAGGCTGCGCAGGTTCAGGTTATCCCGGTTGCTCTTCAGATAGTCTTCAATCGCCGTCGCGGCCCTGATCTCATGTTTCAGTTCATCGGTAGTTTTCGTTTCCATATTGTCTCTCTTTCGGTCTGTGTGCTATACTGCAGACTGCCAGGATTTACAGTGGTGTCTCCGGGAAAGTACCTGGCTGGCGGCCTGCAGTCGGGTCGCACTGCAAATTTAATCGGTGCGCAGTATATAATATTGACCCGGAAGGGAAGCCCATGATATTATTATACCAGAAGGGTGGCTGCAGGACAATCCGGAAAACACAGTTTTCCATCTGCAGGGAGCGGAGGATAAATATGGAATATGAAGAGATAAGGCTGCTGAAGCAGAGCGAAAAGAGCACGGTGCATCTGGTGCGGGAAAAGGGAGGGTCACAGGCCTATGTGCGGAAGAGGCTGAAAGGACGGCATGAGGTTTACCGGATGCTGCAGGAATGCCCCCATCCCAATCTGCCGAAGCTGTATGAGGTCATGGTCTCCGATGACTTCACTTCCGTAATCGAAGAATATATAGAAGGCCAGAGCTCCGGCGCCGCAGAGCTGTCGGAAAAGCAGTTCCGGCAGGTGGTCAGGGAGCTGTGCGCCGTGCTGGAGTTCCTGCACGGAAAAGGCATCATCCACCGGGACATCAAGCCCTCCAACATCCTCCTGAGGTCGGAGGGCCATGTGTGCCTCATCGACTTCGACGCTGCCCGCACGCCCAGAGAAGGGGCAGAGCAGGATACCAGGCTGCTGGGCACCAGGGGCTTCGCACCGCCGGAGCAGTACGGCTTTGCCCAGACGGACGAGCGGGCGGACATCTATGCGCTGGGGGTGACATTGGAGCACCTTCTGGGAGAATCGATCCGGAAGCCGCGCTATCAAAAGGTCATACGCAAATGCATGAACCTGGATCCGGAAAAGCGTTACCAGTCGGTGCGGGAGGTGCGGCAGGCCTTTTTCCCGGGGGGGCGCAGAGGGCTGTGGACGGCAGCGGTAGTCCTGGCAGCGCTCCTGGGGCTCTGCGCAGTGGGGCTGCCTGCGCTGCGGGACGGGCAGCAGGCTGAAAACCGGGACGGGGGGGCTGGACTGGTCGTCCTGTCCGTGCCGGGAAATCCCCACTGGCGGGGGGAGACAGGCAGCGTCGCCTGGGGCAGTGTGCCAGGTGCGGGCGAAGGGAACGAAGCCCGGTATCTGCTGCGGCTGTACAGAAGGGATACGGCGGATGCGCCGGATGTGGATGAGGAGGGCTGGTTCCATGAGGAGGTCGTAAGGTTCGCCGGAGACGTCATGGACAACGGAGAGCTGGTATGGAACGTGACGCCCAGCCTGGGGGAGAACGGATTCTATTATTTTACAGTGGCGGCTGAAGGGGACGGCGTCCGGTATGCTGACAGCCCTTTCGTGGTGTCGGAGGCGTTCGAGTATACCGGGGAATCGGCGCCTCCGCTGCCCGCCCCCACAGGGCTTGCGTGGAGGATGTATGAAATCGATGACAGAAAGCGCCATTTCGCCGTATGGGACAATCTTGACGATTACGAGGATGCTGATTTCTTCAATGTGACGTTTTACGACGAGACAGGCGCTTATGTGATGAACAATACCTGGCCGAAGAGCCAGATTGAGGAGAAGGGATATGGAGGGATTTCCATCCCGGCAGAGTATCTAGTACCGGGGCCGGACAAAAAATATCGGTTTACCGTCCAGGTATATTCCTCGCGGCCCAACGAATATTCCTCCAGCCCCATGCCGGATCCCGCGCCGGAGGAATACTACAGTCCATGGCTGTTGGCTACACCGTTAGAATAGGAGTTGAAGAAGGTCTGAGAGGCTGCCGCAGGGGATATCTGCGGCGGCTTCTTTTTTGCCCTCCGGGCCAAATGTCTGCTGGCAGCAGACCACGAATGACAGAAAATCCCTTATTATGATATGGAATATCCAATGGGCCCGGAGGAATCCGGCCGGACAAGGGTAAGGGGGATGGTCATTTGAGGAAAACGATTCTGAAAGGGCTGCTGTTCGTGCTGCTCCTGCTGGCAGGACTGCGGCTGACGACGGTATTGCTGTATCCGCCAAACGACATCATACGCACATGGCAGCGATTCTACGCATTGGAGGAGGGGGAGGCCCAGATTCTGGTGGTGGGCAGCAGCCATGCCTATTCCACCTTCGACCCGGAGGTCGTCTCCCGGATGACGGGGAAGAGCTGCTATATCCTGGCCACCAACTCCCAGAACACGGTGCAGGCCTATTTCAATGTAAAAGAGGCCCTGCGCTACCAGAGGCCGGAAGCGGTCATCCTGGAAGCCATCTCCCTGAATGGCAACAATAACTTTAGGGACGGCGATACCCCTGACCGGGACTGGAAGAAGGAGTCCAATATCGACGGCATGCGCATGGGGCTTCCAAAGCTGGAGGCCGTGATGGAGCAGTACCAGGTGCGCAACTGGGGGTACGCCCTGTTCCCCATAGCCAGATGCCACGGCAACTGGGCGGATGTGGGGGTGCTCAATTCGAACCTGGAGTTCTTCACCAGAGGGGTGCGGGAGTATTCCTCCTTCCGCCCCAGCCGGACCTCCATGTCCCGGGAGACGGCCGAGAAGTACCGGGAAGCGGCGTATGACCCCACCGGGTGGGCCGTATCGGAGACCAATCAGCTCCATTTCAGCAAGCTGGCCGGGCTCTGCCGCAAGGAGGGGATTCCGCTGTACGTGGTCATGGCCCCCATGTACGATGAGTATATCCGCTCCATCAACTATGCCAGCTGCACGGAACAGATCTCCGCCCTGGCCGGAATCGAGGAGGTGCCCTTTCTGGACTGCAACCTCCATTACGATGAGATCGGCCTGGAGGCGGAGGACTTTGAGGATGCCTTCAACGGCTATCATCACCTCAACGGCAAAGGCGCGGAAAAGGTCACCGAGTTCGTCATGGAGACGCTCTACGGGCAGGAAAAAGAGTGATGGGGGGAAGGGGCAGTGTTATTTCATTCCGGTAGTTTTCTGATTTTTTTCCCAATCGTTGCGCTGGCGTATTTTCTGGTTCCCCGGCGGGCGAAGCATCTGTGGCTGCTGGCGGCCAGCTATTATTTCTATATGAGCTGGAATCCGGAGTACGCCATCCTGATCCTGCTCTCCACCGTGAGCACCTGGGGCAGCGCCCTGTTCCTCTCCGCGAGAAGGCAGCGGCCCGGAAAGGGGCGGGGGAGGGCAGGGAGGTGGTGCCTGGCGGGCTGCGTGGCGCTGAACCTGGGGATTCTGTTCTTCTTCAAATATTACGGGTTCGCGGCGGACAGCGTGAAGGGGCTGTTCGCCTTGGCGCATGTGGAGCTGGAGCTGCCCGCCTTTGACGTGCTGCTGCCTGTGGGCATCTCGTTCTACACCTTCCAGGCCATCGGCTATCTGGCGGACGTCCGGCGGGGGGAGGTGGCGGCGGAGAGGAATTTCCTGCGCTATGCCCTGTTCCTGTCCTTTTTCCCCCAGTTGGTGGCAGGGCCCATCGAGCGCAGCAAAAATCTCCTGCATCAGCTCCGGGAACCACACAGGTTCGATTACGGAAGGGTGAAGGACGGGCTGCTCCTGATGGGATGGGGCTTTTTCCAGAAGCTGGTGATTGCGGACCGCATCGCCATTCTGGTGGACGGGGTGTACGGCGATTACACGGGTTATTCCGGGCTGCAGATCCTGTTGGCCACGGTTCTGTTCGCCTTCCAGATCTACTGCGATTTCGCGGGGTACTCCGACATCGCGGTAGGGGCTGCCAGGGTGATGGGCTTTACGCTGACCAAGAATTTCAGGAGCCCTTACTTCGCCACCACGGTGAGCGGGTTCTGGCGCTGCTGGCATATCTCCCTGACCACATGGTTCCGGGACTATGTGTACATTCCCCTGGGCGGGAACCGCCGGGGCAGGGCCAGGAAGTACCGCAACCTCCTGCTGACCTTCGGGGCCAGCGGGCTGTGGCATGGCGCGGGATGGAATTTCGTGGCCTGGGGGCTGCTCAACGGCCTGTACCAGGTGGCGGGGGACCTGACCGGGGCGCTGCGGCAGAGGCTGGGAGAGGGGCTGCATGTCCGGAGGGACTGCGGGAGCCACCGTCTGCTCCAGGGCCTTGTGACCTTCGGGCTGGTGGATTTCGCCTGGCTGTTCTTCCGGGCGGAGAGCCTTGCAGCGGCTCTGGGGATGCTTGCCCATGGGATGCGCAATATCGGGCTGTACGGGTTCTTCAGCCCGGACAATCTGCTGGGCATCCAGACCATGGCGCTGTCGGAGAAGGATTTCTTCGTCATGCTGCTGGGGCTGGCGGCGCTGATGCTGGTGGATTACGGGAAGAAGCGGGGAGTGGATTTCAAGGCGGCGCTGGCCAGGCAGAACGTGTGGTTCCGGTGGATGGTATATTATATGATTGTCTTCTCCGTTCTGGTCTTCGGGGTCTACGGGCCTACTTATGACGCTTCTGCGTTCATTTATTTCCAGTTTTGAGATGTACACGGGAGGGGAGGGAAGCGGAATGGCGGCGGATTTGGAAAGAGTGGGGAAAAATCTGCCAGATTCTGCCGGCAGCATACCCAAAATGGACAGGCATCGTTTACAATGTCATGGAGAAGGCGCGCTTTCAGTTCCGGGAAGGCGCGGATTCACGGATGATGGCAATCGAAAGGAGTATGGTGGAAGATGAAGAAAAAGGTGTTGAAAAGCATCGGCATCCTGGCGCTGGCAGCCTTTGTGGGGCTGCAGGGCAGCGTGGGGACGGTGTGGGCTGCGGAACCGGGGGCGATGAAGGCCGCGGTCATGGCGGGGACGGATGCCGCGGCGTCAGGTGATGGCGCAGCGTCCGATGCCGACGGCGCGGGAGAAGCGGCCCCGGAGGGGGATGGAAACGCAGCGGCTGTGCCCGGGACATCGGAAGCGGATGGAAGCGCGCCGGAGGCAGGGGAAGAGGCACCCGGCTCCGGGGACGGAAGCGATGAAGGGACATCCGGCGTCACGGGAAGCGGGAACAATGTGTCCGGCGGCGAGAGCGAGGGGCCCGGCTCCGGCATCACGGGGAGCGGGAACAATGTATCCGGCGGCGAGGGCGAGGGGCCCGGCTCCGGCATCACAGGGAGCGGGAACAATGTATCCGGCGGTGAGGACGGCGACTCCGGGCAGACAGGGAAGCTGGCCACGCCTGTGATAAAGTGGGAAGGGTGGATGCCTTCCTGGCCCGCTGTGGAAGGGACAAACGGTATGTATGGATTCGAGTCCCAGATAAGCAGGGACGGCGGAAATACCTGGGAGATGTTCGTTGTCCACAATCCGAGTCAGATGGGAACAGGCTCCGTCATCTACAATATGAGCATGCAGTTTCACATCGGAACGGATGAGAACGGGGCCATGTTCAGGTTCAGGGCGAAGGCTCTGGACCGGGAGAACGATGCGCGTTCCAGCGAGTGGTCCCAGTGGTCGGAGAGCAGGACCTATACGAAACCGGAGAAGCAGCTGGCCACAGTGGAATGCTGGTGGGACGAGGCGAATCCCGGCCTGATTTGCTGGAATCCGGTGGAGGGTGCCTACGGATACATGACGGAGCTGTATGATGCAGCGTCCGACAGACTGATTGGGTACAGCAGCGAGTTCAACGGGAAGATGCAGGTTGATTATTCCGGCACCTTGGCATATTCCGGCGTGGGAAGGTATTATGCAAAGGTCTGGGCGCTGAGCGGTGATATCGATGCCTGCGCCAACGGAGATAAGGCCAAGTCCGAGGTCAATGGGACAGCCTCCGGAGAGTATGCGGCCCCCGTCCCTCAGTGGGGCTGGGCCGGAGACGGCTATAATGCCCCCAATGCCTGGAATGTCTCCTGGACCCAGGCTGGAATACGGGTGTATGACCTGGCGGCTGAGAAGCTGGACGAAGCCAGCGGAAAATGGGAATGGTTCGGCTCCACCCGGGTAGAGAAAAGAGAATATGATGCCTATATGACAAGGGCCAGGATCCTGGAGAGCGGGACGTACAGATTCCGCCTACGCGCATGGTACAAGCTGGAGGACGGCAGCCATAAGGCCAGCGATTGGTCCCAGTGGGTGGAGAAGACATATACGAAGCCGGAGCGGAAGCTTGGGAACGTGACGGGAGCCTGGGATTCGAACAGGCCCGGCGTGTTCCGCTGGGATCTGGTGGACGGAGCCGTGGGCTATTGGGCGGAGCTGCATAAAGTGGAGATGGACAGCCAGTATCCCTACGGCATCAGCACCTATTCCATGTACACCTCTCCCGGCAAGTTCACGGAAGCGGACTTTTCCGGTGCCATAAGCAGCAACGGGCCCGGACAGTATTATGTCATAATCAGGGCCCTCAGCGACGATATCGATGCCTGCGCCAATGGCGACGGGACCAGATCCGGAATCTATGATACCAGGACCACCGCGGAAACCGTGGGCAGCGCCCTTCAGGAAGTCCTCTCCCAGGCGCAGCAGGGAGGCGACGCGGCAGCGGCGCTGAAAGGATTGACCGATAAAGTCAAACTCTCGGAAATCGCCGTGGCCATGCAGACAGACGCCAATGTGCTGAATCAGGTGAAGGAGCTGGAACAGATTTATACGGAGCAGAAGGGCGTGACGGTGGCAGCGCCTGTGGTGACGGAAGCGGCGGGAGCCCTGTTGGACGCGTCCAGGGTCAGCATAGCGGGAGCAGGGCTGAATGCTGCGGATGCCAGCGCCATATCGCTGCAGGTGGATGTGGCCAAGCCTGAGAACAGGGTGGACGTGCCCTCCAACAGATACGCAGGGAGCGTGCAGCTGGACATCAGCCTGAAGAACGGGGAGACTTCCCTGCACGAGCTGAAGATGCCGGTGACCATCACCATGCCGGTGCCCGCTGGGCTGAGCGTGGGGAAGCTGACAATCGTACACTATTCCCAGGACGGACAGGGGGAGGATGTGAGCTTTAGGGACAACGGCGACGGAACCGTCACATTTACGGTGACCCATTTCAGCACCTTCCTGTTTGGAGAGAAGAAGAGCGACGGCGGCGAGAACAACGGGAATAATGGGAACAACGGAAGCAACGGGAACGGCGGCGGAAACAACCAGGGGACAGGCAACGCCCAGAACGGCGCGGCTGCCCAGAATGCCCCTCTGTCGCCCCAGACAGGACAGGAGGCTTCCGCAGGATTTTCCACGGCGGCGCTGCTGGCAGTGCTCTGCGGCGTGGCAGCAGCCACCCTGCTTGCGGGGAGCCGGGTATGGAAGCGGGAACGCAGATAGGCAGGAGTAGAGGATGAATGTGATATCGGATGTTTTTGTCTGTATTTTAGGGCAAAGACATCCGGTATTTTTTGTCTGCGCAGAGGGCATGGGTGGATGGATTTCAGGGAAATATTATTATGGGCTGCCCCAGGACTGTGCTCGTGTGGGAGGCGGCGGAGTGAGGGGCCATGGGAAACGGCGTACCGCCATCCCCTGGTGCCGGGCGGGGCGGACGGGGATTGGGGTGTAAATCAGGGAACGGACTATGTAATGCATGTAACGCCATATGGAGAAACGGTAGTGCAATCTCCCCGGGTTTCTGCTATAATTGACTGGGCGGCAGGGATTTCCGATAGGCCGCGGCCCGATGATTATAGAAGGGAAAGGAAGAATGGGGAACGGGATGAAGAATTTCATGATAGAGACCGGCAGGGAACTGAAGGGGCTGAAAAAATATCTGCCTGTATTTGCGGGCAGCATGCTTTTTTCGGTGGCACTGTACTACCTGTTGATGGCACACCAGTTGGTAAATTCCAATGACGGCATATGGGAATACAGCTATTACAAGGCGGGAAGGTGGTCCCTGACTCTGGGAAGATGGCTCCTGCTGTATCTGGACAGGCTGCACTTTGGCATCAGCACGGATCCGTTGACGTCCCTGATTACATTGTCCCTCTATTCCCTGGGGCTGATATTCCTGCTGGATGTGTTCTGCATGGGAAGAAGAAAGGCGGGATATCTGGCGGCCATGCTGTTCACAGGCAGTGTGGCGATATGCAGCTCGCTGACATACCGTTTCACATCGCCCTCCTATGGGCTGGCGTTTCTGCTGGGGATGCTGGCGGTATGGATTCTGGTCAAGGGGAAGGGCAGAGCGCTGCCGATTGTTTCAGGGGGGATGCTCCTGGCCTGTTCCATGGGGCTTTACCAGGCCTATCTGGGCTGTATCTGTATGGCGCTGCTGGGCTATTTTCTCTTTTCGTTGTATAAAGAGAGCGTGAGCCTGAGAAATGTCCTCACGGATATGGCCAGGGCAGCGGGGATGGGGATGCTGGGAGGCATCCTGTATGTGGCGGCGCTGCGCCTCCACTTGGCGGTCTTCCATCTGGAGCTGTCCGGCTACATGGGCGCCGAGCGGTATTCTCTGCCTAACACGGTCAAGTACCTCCCGGACAGCATCGCCAGGGCTTACAGGGAGTTTTTCAGATATTTCGGAGAAGAGGGCTTTATCTTGGACATGTTCCGGGGAACGCCGCTTCTGTATGCGGTTCTGGGGCTTTTTGGCCTGTTTTTTGTCTACGGCCTTGTACGGCTTTTCCGGGAGGACAGGTGGAAGGCGGTGCTTGGCCTGTTTTTGCTAAGCATGATTCCGGTGGCCTGCAACATGGTGCTGCTGATCGTCACGGCGGCGGAGGTCAGCGTGCTGATGACGGTCTCCATGGCTTCCTGCATGCCTGTTCTGCTGTGCGTCATGGCGCAGACAGGATTCCGGGGCGTATTTTGCGCCTGGCTCCGCAGGCTGACGGTCCTGCTGCTGGGGGTAGCCCTCTACGGCAGCATCTATCAGATACAGATCGACCAGCAGGCGCTGCTGGAGGGCCAGAGGGCGACGGTTACCATGGCGGAAGGAATCCTGCATCGTCTGGACCAGGAGGGCTGCCTGGATTCGGAGCTGGAATACTGCGTGGTGGGAGTGCCGGCCTACAATAGCCTCTTCGCGGTATCCCGGCTGTATGAGGGCTCCAATATGTATGCCCATTTCGGCGGCTGGTACAATGAGCCCTCCTGCACCAGGCGTTCGTGGCAGGGGGTATTCTCCTACCTGTGCGGGGCGAACCTCACCATGTGCTCCTCCGGGGACTATGGCGCGCTCTACGGGAACGAAACGGTGCGGGACATGCCGTCGTATCCGGAGGAGGGATTCATCCGGCGGGTTGGGGATATTGTGGTGGTGAAGGTGGCGGAGTATTGAAATATCAGCAATTTATTCTGTGGAACAGGGTGAGTTTGTGGCGATTGTCGGAACCTCCGGCAGCGGTAAATCCACCCTGCTCAACATGATGGGCGGGCTGGATACGCCTACCTCCGGCAGTGTTATTGTCCGCGGGGATGAGCTGGCGCAAAAGTGCGACGAGGAGCTGACCATCTTCCGCCGCCGCAACATCGGCTTTATCTTCCAGAACTATAACCTTGTCCCAATCCTGAATGTCTATGAGAACATTGTCCTGCCTGTGGAACTGGACGGAGATGCGGCAGACAAGAAGTTCATGGATGAGATCGTGGGGATGCTGGCACTTCAAGATAAACTGCAGAATATGCCGAATAACCTTTCCGGCGGACAGCAGCAGCGTGTCGCCATTGCCCGCGCCCTGATCGCCAAACCGGCCATCGTCCTGGCCGATGAGCCCACGGGGAATGCATGGTTAGTAAAAACAGGATTATAAAAAAGTGATGTCCATGCTTCCGTCCTCATACATAAGAACAGACTGGACAAAAGACTTCCAGAAAGCATTTTTTCTGTCGGGGAGAATGTCTGATATATCTCTTCGTAGCCTTGGGAAAGAATACTCTTCAGGTCGGCCAGATTGCGGTGTGGAGCATCGGCGGCAGACTTCGCTTCGGAAAGCTTCGCCTGGAGCGATTCATATTCCCTACGGTACGATTCCTTGTCTATCAGGTCATCCATGAAAAGGTCATACAGCTTCTTCAGCTTTTTCTGTATCTTGGCAGCTTCGGCAGCAGGACTCTTTTGGGCAGGGCTGCAGCCGTTGACTTCATATTCCGCTATATACTCGGACAGGGCGGGGCGGATGTGCGCGAGAAGATATTTTTCCACATGCTCTTCACGATAATTGCGGCTGTGGCTGCAGCTATGCGATTGGTATCGTCGGTTGCATCTGTACAAAGGGTAGACCCGTTCAGTGCCGTCAGCCAGGATCCTGTACGATGTCTGGCCCACGAGGTAGTGCCTACATGAAGCGCATACCAGAAGCCCTGTGAAAATATACGTGCGGTTCGTGTGGCGCTGCCGGACATTGCGCTTCGCGAGCTGTTGGATGCGGTCGAAGCGTTCCGGCGGGATCAGAGCCTGGCAGAAGTCCGCATCACCACGATACTCCCCTTTGTAAAGCGTATTCCGCAGATTCCTCGCAATCGTGTCATAGCACAGATACATGCCATACTTCTCCTTCAGATAAAGCAGGGTGCCGCGCTTTGAGTTCGTTGCTTCAAAATGGTCGAACATGTCAAGGGCGAACTGCTTCCATTCGTCATCGATGACGACATGCTTTTCCGCATCCAGCTTCAGGCCCCGGGGAAGGCTTCCCGACAGATATGTCTTGTTCCGCAGCTTGTACTCGAACACGTCCTTTATCCGGTCGCTGTCCCGGTCGCATTCATCCTGTGCCACTGACAGGCGGATATTGATGTACAGACGTCCGTTCGTAGTCGTGGTATCATAGGACTCCGTGACGGCCTTCCACTGTACGCCATTGGCATCCAGGATCTCTTGTATGCGGTGGTAGTCGCCGATGTTCCGGAACCATCTGTCCAGCTTCGTGAAGATTATAAGGTCGAAGTCATGCCGTTTCACGCCGTCCAGCAGCCGGACGAATTCCTTCCGCTTCGTGAACTTCTTCCTGGCGGTCAAGGCTTCATCGATGAACGTATCGACAAGCTGCATCCGGTTCATGGTGATGAATTCGTCAAGGATCGCATTCTGCGCGTCCAGCGTGTCGCCGTGCAGCACCTGGTCGTCATGGCTGCAGCGGATGTACTTCACGGCACGGAGGCCGTATAGATCGGGGTTGCCATTGTTGAAATACATAAGGATACCTTCTTTCTACCTGAAAATAAGTATAAAAATAAAGCTATGCAGCAGCACGGCTTTGTGGTAGAATAGAGATTGTGAAGCGCTATTCTACCACTGGCGGAAGCCATGTGCTGCATAGGATGCAACAGGGGCGGCTGTCTTGCAGGGCAGCTGCCTTTTGTTATGACTAATCAGATACCGAATTCTTTCATCAGCCGTTTCCGGAAATCGGCATCATCCTCAATTACGGATCTGGTCAACATGCACTCCGGTAGCCTGGAATATAGTCTCTGCTGAAAGCCCTAGTGAGAGCATGTTTTTTGCAATGGATTCCCGGCTGAGCCGTTGTCCTTCTTCCCGCCCGCGCTGCTCCGCTTCATACATGCCCTGGTTGTAGTCCCTGACGGCCTTTTCCCGGGCCTCGTACTCCATGCGTTCCATAGCATTCTCCACCTCAATTACGGATCTGGTCAACATGCACTCCGGTAGCCTGGAATATAGTCTCTGCTGAAAGCCCTAGTGAGAGCATGTTTTTTGCAATGGATTCCCGGCTGAGCCGTTGTCCTTCTTCCCGCCCGCGCTGCTCCGCTTCATACATGCCCTGGTTGTAGTCCCTGACGGCCTTTTCCCGGGCCTCGTACTCCATGCGCATCCGCTGGTCCTGGCTGATGACCTGCAGCTGCTTGTAGGCGCTGTCGATGTAAGGGTTCTTTTCTGCGAGCATGTCGAATTCCTCCTTCCGCTCTGCATTGATGAATTTCGCCCATAGCTCCAGTTCGGTGCAGCCCTCCACTGGGCCTGCAGGGAGCTTCGGGAGCTCGATGACGTGGAACTCCATCTTGTCCGTGTACAGGAAATGGCGCGTGTCCTCCAGGAGATGGAAACAGGAATAGAATTCCGGTTCGCCCTGGAAGAGGACGAAGTCAAGGATGCTGATATTGACGCACTTCTTCAGCACATCGTATTTCTGCCCCTCCTCGATTTGTTCCGTGAACATCTTGGCGACATAGAACAGCGAGCGGTCAGCCCAGACATTCAGCTTAGAGAGCTGGATCTCCGTGTCGATTTCCATATCATCGTTCATCAGTATCCGCACATCCAGTATCCCCAGCTTGTCGTCTTCATGCACCTTCCGCAGGAAGGAATTCAGGATTCTGGTCTCCCGGATGTCGGCCGGATCCAGGTGGAGCACGGCTGACAGGAATCCAGTGCGGGCCTTTTCGTCCGCCATGATTTCCTTAAAGGCGAAATCAATCTTAGGTTTCATCAAAAATTGACTCATTTAGATGGCTCCTTTTTCATAGCATTTTACTTAAAGCATCTTCCACAGGTAGTATAACCTCTTGCTTTCAACTCTTCAACCGACTCACTGGATGTAGCATAGTTCTTTGGAGCTATTTTGGCAACGGAAGAACAGCCGGGATAATGTATTTTCATGGAACTGGTGTTCAATACATAGCTATCCTCAGTCTTCTGCTGTTCTGGATTATCATAGGTGTCAAAATTATTGTTACCTGAACCATTGTCTGGGGAACCAGCAGAAGGAGGTTCTGGGGTGGGGGCTACCGTCGGCTCTGGGGCAGGTGAAGCTGTTGGCGCCAGAGTAGGTGAGACGGTCGGTTCCGGTGTGGGCGGCGCTGTCGGCTCCAGAGTAGGTGAAGCCGTTGGCTCCGGTGTGGGTGGAACTGTTGGTTCCGGAGTAGGCGAAGCTGTTGGTTCTGGAGTAGGCGAAGAAGTCGGCTTTGGGGTAGGCGAAGCGCTTGGCTTTGGTGTGGGTGAAGCAGTCGGCTTCGGAGTAGGCGAAGCCGTTGGTTTCGGCGTTGGAGTGACATCAGGCTCTGGCGTAGAAGTTTCTGCCGACATAGCAACATATGAGGATTCATTATATGATTTAGCCTCATTAGTTACTGGTTCATCCATGGTGATGCCAAATCCGATGAAACTGGATAAGAACACTAAGGCCGATACACCTGATATTATAAAGTGCTTTTTTGGAGATTGCTTTCTGACAAGCTTTATTATAGCGAGTAATATAAATACAGGAATGCATATAAGGCTTATCAGAACTAAAAACGCTAGAACAGTATTCATAGAATATCCCCTTTTTCTTTAGCTTGGATGCAGACGGAATATAAATATTATTCTGTATTAGTTCGACTTTGCCTATCCAACGGCTTTCTCATCGTTTCCGGTGCCTGAAGTGGTATATCTGTCCGCTTTCGGCACTGTCTTCAGGACGGTTTTTTTATCCGCGTCTGCTCCATCGTCTTCCGGTTCCTGTGTCTCCACCGCCTCCTGGATGGCAGCAGCCGTGCCTCCATAGAGCTGCTCCATCCTGCGCTCCAGGAATTCCCATTCCTCTTCCTTCAGGTCGGCCAGGACAGAGACCAGACGGTTCTTGAAGGAATGGTCATCCTCCTGCTGCAGTTGGTTCATGAACCTGGTAATCTCGGTCTTGCGGTCTGGCGGCAGTCGCATATCGCCTTCGCCAGTTCGGAGCCAGTGTTCATTTACATTGAATTCCCGGCAGATGGATTTTGCCATTTGGTCAGTTAATGATCGTTCATTTTTTTCGATTTTAGAAATGGCAGTCTTTCCAACGCCTAGCTTTTCGCCAAATTTTTCAAGTGTAAGGTTAAGGTATTTCCGGATTTCCTTAACGCGTTCTCCTTGTGTCATCTGCATGTCACCTCCTTTCAATTTTCAGAATAACACTTGTGAAGAATGATGTCAAGAAAA
>NZ_CAPDXS010000063.1:0-6593 GCF_948601915.1 uncultured Acetatifactor sp.
TTATTCTGCTTTCCTCTCCTATGGTAATAGAATCTCTTAATATTTTTTTCAGTACTTTCTCTGTTCCCTCTACGGCAATAAGTCCTCTAGTACTTATGGTATCTCCTCCAATTCGGTATATGCTCAATGAAGGTATCCTATTATAATGCGTAATTGCTCCAATCTTTGACATTCTAATCCACATATCGTAATCTTGTCTTGCAGACAGATTCTCATCAAACAATCCCACTTTCATTGCCATGTCTTTTCTTATTACAACTGCACTTGTTGGTCCAATACAGTCTTCATATATCAAATCACGATACATATTACCCTCATAATTTCTTTGTTCTGATGATAAGAATTCCCCATCAATTGTAACATAACGATATTTGCTTGAAATGATATCTGGATTATATTGCCCTATTGCCTCTTCAATCAATTTCAAGTAGTACTCATCCCATTCATCGTCAGAATCCAAAAAGGCTATATACTCCCCAATCGATGCCTCAATTCCTCTATTTCTAGAATAATTTGCACCCCGATTTGTATCATTAACCAACAAATGAATTTTTTTGCTATCATATTTTTTAATCTCTGATACTATTTTTAACTTTAGTGGAGAATCTTGAGGATTATCATCGACCAAAACCAATTCCCAATCCTGGAAGGATTGTTTAACAACACTTCCTATTGCTTTCTCCACAGTTTCCCATTCTGTTTTATATGTTGGCATTACTACTGATATCATTAGCTTACCTCCTACATTTGATTATCTCTGATAATTAAATGTCATCGAAACAAATAAATTGCTGTAGATGAATGTCCGCTTAACATGCAGTCTGCCAACCAGTATAAGAAAAATAATAATACATAAATTATCGACCGATTCTTTTTGCTTAATCGAGACCGCATTTCTAATACTCTAGGCAAATAAATATTATTAAAAGCGATAAAATATATTCCCAATCTATACATTATTGTTAGATATACCTGCAAGAATGTACCTACTATTCCTAACACAGAATAAAAAAATAAAACATTGTCATAATCTTTACTGTCATTTTTTTGATTATTCATTGTAATATAGGCAGTAATAAAAAAGAACAAATTAATCAAAAACGATGGTGATGTTAATACAGCATGTAAAGGTACGAATGAGCTATTATTGTCCACCAAATATCGGGCATACCTATACAACGGTCCCGTTAGAATTCTCGATAAAAATATAACAATATATTGCCAAAATACCACTAAGCCAATGCTAAAAGTAATAAAGAGTTTTTTTCGATGCCGTGTTTTGATTGAATCTTTCACCAACCAAATTATCAACATCAAGATTGCAATTATTAATGAAAAAGAATGAATAGTTGTGGCTATCAAAGAACTAACTAAAAATTTTAAATATTTATTTCTTCTTAAATAACAAAAAGAAACTAAAAGAATTGCAATAGCCATGGATTGCCGCATCAAGTTCAACGAAACATGATATTGGCAAAACATATAATAGGCATATCCTTTCCACATCGAAATATCATCTTTAAAGGCATATAAGGTATAAATCACACATCCAAGAATCAAAATCTCTGTATAAAATAAAAGCCATCCCGTTCCATTAAATATCCTAGAAATCAAATATGCAAAAAATCTATAACCATATTCAGTATATGTAGTATCGATTCTGTTTAATTCTGCAAAAGATGATACCCTATCTGCCTCCTGCATCATTAGTTTTCCATAAACTAATACATCGGTCCCAATTTCGTCTGAGCGTAAACCAGCTAATATTGACGGCAGTATTACTGCAATAACAAGTGGTATTATGTTCTTTATAGAACCATGTTTATTTCTGTTTACAGCTGTTATATTCCTATTAGTCGAATAAACAGAAGTCTTTCCACATGACTTTCCCTTTCTCTCACTTATATAAACAAAAAAGACGGATACAAATATAACGGTTAAATAAAGCAATCCAGACAAGAACAAATTCATATTATTTTGTCTCCAAAAGTAAATCATCAATCATAATAGTATTATCCAATTTCACCATCTCGACTACTATTTCTCTTCTTTTTTCTGCATATATGCACATCTTCTGATATCGTTCAATCATCTGCATAATGCCCATATATATAGATTCTACAGATTTTGGGTTAACATATACAGCCGCGGAACCTGCAATCTCTGGTATCGAACTTTTATTAGAAGCAACCGTAGGCTTTCCCCTCATCAGAGCCTCAAGCACAGGAAGACCAAATCCTTCGTTATGAGATGGGAATAACAAAAAATAACAGTTTCTATATAAATAATCCAATTCCTCATCTGTTACATATCCTTTTAATTCAACTTGGGCATGAAGAATACTATCATCAACTATTCTATGTCTAACTATTGCTGAAGCTTGACAATCATTTATACCTGTTGCAATCATTTTTAATTTTCTATCATTTTTTTCTTTTACATACATTTCAAATGCTTTTAATGCTCTAATAAAGTTTTTTTCAGGTCGCCCAGCGCTGACAAATAGTATATATTTCATTTTAACCGTATGTTCGCTATAATCGTTGTCCGGAAATGCAACAGATTGAATATAATACTTTATATCTCTTACTCCTCTGATTCTATTTAGACTTTGCATTGAATAATTCGATACTGTAAATATCGAATCCGCGCAAGCCACAATCCGCTTTAAAGCTAATTCTATCTCTAATGAATGAATATTCCTTCCTAATGCAAGCAAAATAGGATTCGCTTTAACTCCTTCTTTGAGCACCCCATCATATTTATCATAGCCCATTTCCTTATGCCTACGGTCATGAATAGTTAAACATATTCTAGTTTGAGGATTATTCCTTCGAAATGTTTCTAGTTCTTTTGCATATTTCAATGAATCATTAATGTGTGGACAGAAATATATATCTTCAGCGTTTATTTTTAATTCATGGATTCCATTCAAACTTATGATATTACCGATTTTTGTGAGGAACAAGCTACTAATAACATCTCTTGACTTCTCACAACAAATTAGTTTTACTTGCAGTTCCTCACCAGAATTTTCTCTTTTCAACAATTCCTGAACCAATCTTCGTGTGTAGTTATTCCCACCATTATATTTTCCGGATTCAGTAAAAGAAAAAGATTTCCTTACATCTACATAAATCGTCTTATGATGTTGCATAACATATTCTCCAATTTACTAATGTTCCAAGCGAAGGTAATGCCTTTCCAGCTCAGATGAGACTTCAGCAATCTCATATCCAGCTCTTTTTACATATTTCCCTGCCTCATACCTATCAATATCAACTGATTTTTCCCCTATCATGCCGAGAATCTCTGATGTCCATTTTTGCTCGCCATCAGCTAGTTTCAATTGATAACTATATGGGGTAATAAGAACGTCTCTCGGAACATTATCAGATACTATTGTCCGTAGTCCATTCGCCTGAGCCTCAATAGCAACAATACCTAAACCTTCTGATGATGACGATGATAATATGAAAAAATCACTTGCACTAAGGTATTTTTCTACTTCATCTGTGCTCTTAATAAATGCTATATATTTATCTATTTCTTTTGATTTAGCATAATTTTGTAGCTTATCTTCTAGCTCACCCTGGCCAATAAGTATTAATCTGAAATCCTGATCAATCTTGATTAGAATTTCAAGCATCTTTAACACAAATATTTGATTTTTCTCCTTTACACACCTGCCAATTGTGCAAAGTATTTTTTTGTTTTGGAACCCAATCCTATCTCTAATCAAATCCCTATCAGCCTCAGAAAACCTAAACTTGTCTACATCTATTCCGTTCTTCAGAATTTTGAAATATTTTCCATTAATAACTTCCTCATCATAAAGCCACTTTGCAGCAGACATTGAACATGCCATGTATTCTGTTGGCGCACTCATATATTTATTTCTAAAATACTTGTGTACAATTGTCTTTATCTTCTCAAATTTTCCAACAACACTCGTATTATGTATGTGACAAATAACATTTTTTACCCCGTATTGTCTTGCTAAATTTGAATAGTACAGTCCCTGACCATTTGAACAATGTATATGTATAATATCGTAGTGCTGACTAGCTAACAGTTTTCTTAGTCCTGCTGATGTTGCTATCAATTTAAAAAAAATGATTTTAGGTTCTGAGTTAATAATAGAATATATACCTCCACCCCTTTCCATAATTTGCTCATCCAAGCGTTCTTTTTTCTTTGTATTAACAGCAAAATCAAACTGAATCTTTTTCCTATCAATATGCTTATAAATGTTGAATACGAGGCTTTCTCCTCCACCTGTTTCCAGATGCTTAATATAATGAAGAACTCTCATTGGTGAAGTTTGGTCAGCAATATATTCATTATTGTTCTCAAAATTGTCGTTCTTTATATGCTTTGTTTTATTGCAATTATTCATACAATTTATCTATCCTTGTTTACAAGCAACAGCTTATGTGCACATCCCTTGTAATTGAACCGTTTGTTTTCCTCAAACTCTTCAGGGAAATAGCCATTCATAATCTTCACAGTTCGCAATAGCACCAAATAGATATGGATATCACAACTCATTGATAACCTTCAAAATATTTCCCTTAAATTGTGTATTTAAAAAGTTCTCCTCAACGCGCTTCTTACCGACTGCTCCCATTCGAATTCTCATATCCTTGTCACTCGCCAATTTCTTCAATGCATCAGCATACTTCTCCACATTCCGGTTCTCTACTTCAAGACCAGTCTTCCCGTCCAAACTAACATAATTAACTCCAGACCCCGGAATTGTGAATGTCACAGCCGGTTTCCCATAGTACATACCCTCCGCTAAAGCCAACCCAAACGCTTCATTCTTCGTAATAGATGGAAAACAAAAGATATCCATTGCTGTAAGATACCCTTTCAATACCACATCATCTACTAACCCCAAGAAATGAATCTTCTTATCATTCCCTGCCTCTGCTTTAAGATTCTCCGTTTCTTCACCTTTACCAGTAATATAAATTTGAAACCTATCATCTAACAAATGAGCCGCTTGAATCAGATACTTAAAGCCCTTATACTCTGTATGACGGCCTACTGCGAGACAGATAATCTTGTTCTTATTTATTGCTCGAATTTCTGCCGCCTTCCTTTCAACTTCTGGAGATTCTTGCAACCGTTCTACATTAATACAGTTCGGAACAACCCTACACTTCTCTTTGACATTTCTCAGCCACGGGCTTCCCTCGACATATGGAGGACTCGTGGCAATTAGAACATCAGCTCGCTCCACTAACCTCCTGTTCTGCCTAATAAAAAACTGTTTCAAAAATTTCTGCTTTACGATATCAAGATGCCAGTAAATAGCAAATTTGCAGAATTTTGGTATGTATTTCAGAAGATAACGAGCCACAAAAGGATTCGGATAATGGAAAATGATGATATCAGGGACAAACGCATCGATTGTCTCCTTTAATTTCTTCCCTATACTCCTCGACAATCCCTGTGAAGCAACTGTTTTAAATACGCCACAACGGATTACTTCAATGCCATCAACCGCATCAGTCTTATCTTCATCATTATCATTAAAGCAAATAACCTTCTGCTCATACTTACCCACAAACGAGTTCACACAGTTCTGAGCGATTTGCTCCGTGCCCCCACGAAACGGATAATAATACTTCGATACATGCAAGACTCGTTTCATGTCCCTATCTCTCCTTCAAGAACCCAATATCCTGACCTTTCAATCCTTGAGATACGGCGCATAAATTCCCCACCCCTTGTGATAAACTAAACCGTCCGCACCTTTCACCATATACCGCACCGTACTGGCGCAGTGTTCCCTGCACTCCCTGTAAAACGAACTTGGCAGCTTCACATACTCTTGGAGTTGCTCCAGCACATAGCCACACTTCTGGTACAGATATCCGTTCCCATACCGCTCAAGACATTCCAACAGTTTGTCCTCATCCAGTCCAGGCAGACGCATAATGCATTCCACCACATCCTCCAGTCCCGCCTCCCCCTCGAAGTTGTAAAGGCTGTCCACCACTGTCTGCTCCAGACTGGTCACTAGGCTTCCACCTACCCCTACTGTATCAGCCTTCGGCTTAGGATGTACCCTGCGGTAGAAAACTCCATTGTATCGAAAATCTGTGAACCTTGTCTCTGTCGCCACAAAGACCTCGTTCCTCACGCCAGGCGCATATCCCCACACTTCGAAAGCACTGCGCAAGGCCACATATCCATCCGAAAACAGTCTGCTTCCAATCTGATACCTTGTCAGCACCGGCTCCTCCGTTTCCGTATCCATCACTGTATACAGATTCCGGTGGATTCTGTCGATGTAACCCTTTCTCTGATAATCATTCACCAGATAAGTCACGGCTGACCGCTCCCCCACCATCTCAGTGACATCCTGTAAAGTAAAGCATCCCAATTCTCGCATCCTGTCATAATACTCGACAATAAAAAGCTGTTTTTGCTCCCCGTCATGCTTCTTGCTCATCTCTGACACTTCCCACCTCATATCCGTCCCTGTAGCTTGTTCCCTTATAGGACAACTAAACCATCAAGCCGAATCTCTCGCTTCATCTGCCAGCCTTCAAATAGTTCGCCTAACTGACATGTAAGGC
>NZ_CAPDXS010000063.1:6603-27471 GCF_948601915.1 uncultured Acetatifactor sp.
CCCCTTTTCACCCCCAGTGCCTTCCTTCGCAAAACGGTACAAAACTCACAGCCAGATGTCAAATAAGGCAATATAGACAAAATCCCTCTACAAAATGTACGAACAACTATGGGAAATATAAACGAAATCAGCAAATATAGACAAAAATAAATTTAGACTTGCACTCACACCCCATTGGGTATAAAATGTTAGAAGTAATAAAAAAGTTCGCCTTACATGTCAGTAAGGCGAACTTTTTTATTATTATGGACATATAAGACTCTCACTTGCGCTCATGATGCCGGTGATAGTGCAAACTGCAACTATCTCAGGCTCACCATAGCCATCAGGAACTCTCCGGCAAAAATCAATTCCCCTCCCGCTTATCCCTCTTTTTCCACAAACATAAAAGCAGAACCGCCGTAGCCACCGTCACCAGGGCCACGAGGGCTATCGCCAGCAGCATCATACTATAATCCGGTTTCGGCACGATACGGTCCGCGCTGTTTTGTACATCCCTATTCCCGGCGGCCTCTTCTCCCCTGTTCCCTGGTTTCCCCTCCAGATTTGCCGCCTCCGTGTCGTCTCCCTTCTCGTCCTTCTGCCCTTCCGGGTCTGTCGTCTCCGCATCCACGCCCTCTCCTGTCAGTTGGCCAATCTGCGGTGCGCCGTCCGGATAAAGCTGCTCAAATTCAGCGCTGGGCGCATTGATGCAGATCCAGGTATCCTTCCGGCCGAAATAGTACCCCACATGGCCCCAGCGGTTCCCGACTCCGTCCACGTACACACCGGTGTATTCCGGCAGATAATCCTCCGTATCATCCACGCTCAGGACTTCACATTCCTCCGAGCCCGGATATTTCCAGAACCGGATGGTTCCCTCCAGGTTTTCCGCATCCAGCTCACCTCCCTGCTCTGTGATTTCTTCGCTGAATTCCTTCTGGAAGGAGATGCTGTCATAAATCAGCTCCATGTACTCCATGGGCATCCAGCCTACCGTGCCCCTATAGTCGTCGTACACGCCCCAGAGGATGCCCCGGCTGTCCTCATAGGTGTACATGATGGACGCCCTGTAGCCGTTCTCCCATGTGGCCACCACCTCCGGCAGCTCCGGGCTCTTGTACAGGTAGACTTTTCCGTCCGGTCCGTTGGCGGTAAACGCCCTCCCCACATGGACGCACTCCTCCGCATGCTCCTCATAAAAAGAATCCATGGGCTCGACAATCACATCCGCCCCCGCCGAAAAAGAGCATGCCAGCCAAACACATACCGCCGCCAGCCAATAAGCCACTGTTTTCCTCATAATCCCTCCTGTTCCGTCCCGTTTTACCGGGATCCACTGTCTATGATTTTTCGCACTGCATGGAACACGCATCCCATCTCCGTCTGCCGGAAATCCCCTGTCTATGATTTTTTGCGCCGCCCGGAATGCGCGTCCCGGCTCCGTTTGACGGGAATACTCTGCCTATGATTTTTCGCTCCCCGCCACCCGGGCAAGCCGATTTCATTCTCCGCCAGCTCTCTGCCGCTAACCTACCACGCCCGGCTGAGCCGCAGGGCTATGGTCACCGCCAGGTCAATCCATCCCCCACAGACGATTCCAATCGTCCAGGAGCACAGATTTGCCGTCACGGAAAGCAGCACGGGCCTTCCCGTCTGCCAGCCAGGCTTCTCCATGAAACTGCAGTAAATCCAGGCCTCCACCGCTACCACCGCCAGCTCCACCAGCATCTGAACAGGAATCGTCAGAAAAAGCGGCAGATACATCCTGCCCAGCCAGCAAAGCAGCACAGCCGGCGGATTGGTCAGCAGGTTCACCAGCACCACCAGAAGGGCCAGATGCCGCCTACTGCCCAGAACCGGCCAAATCTCCCCGCCAGCGCTGACAGGAAGGGCCGACCTGATTTGCCCGTCTGTGCCGGCGGCAAATCCCCCCATTCCCCTGCCTTGCCTCCCTTCATTCGAAGTCGATATCGTCTTCTTTTTCTTCCCCAGACTTCTCTTCCCCAGACGCTTCACGCCAAGCCGCAGAATAAACGCCACAGGCAGCTCCACCACAATTGTCAGCGCCAGGGAAATGCCGAACAGTTTCGCCAGATAAATTTCCATCAGCCTTTCCTCCCTCCGTAACCCCGATACCTTATAGTATACTCTCGTAATCTCCAGACCACATACCACACGGCTTTCTGGAACTCCTTTGGAGCGGCGCCCCCACTTTTCCAGGTGCCGTCCTGCCCCAATGCCTGATTCTGCTCTCGGAAATTCCGAGAGCCTATTTAACTGCACACCGGTTAAATTTGCAGTGCGACCCGACTGTAGACCGCCAGCCAAATACTTTCCCGGGGACGCCACTGTAAATCCTGGCGGTCTACAGTATAAGGCCAATTTCCCCTCTCTCCGCCGCCCGCCCCGCCGTCAGCAGAAGCATGGACAGCACGCTGCCTGCACAGCCCAGCACAGGGCCGTCCACTGCCGCAGCCACCCCGAAATATGTAGGCAGGAAGCCCAGGAACAGGGCAAATGTCAGCAGCCCAAAGGCAAATCCCGGCATCCGGGGCATGCTGCGCGCCAGCCAGTACAGGGTAATGGGCATGGTCATATTGAACAGGAACAGCGCTGCCAGCCCAGACGGCATGGCAGCGGAGCACAGGTAGCAGATTCCGGCCAGCCCCAGCGAGACCACCGTACTCTTCCGCAGCCCATATCGGGCAGACGCAAAGCCCCCGGCCACCTTTCCGCCCACCACCATAAGGACCGCCAGGAGCCCTGCCCGGAATCCGGATTTCCACGGAAACGCCACCGCCATCCCTACATAGGAGCGCAAGATGACTACAAGCATGCAGCAAACAGCCGCTATAGCGATGTTCCGGATGCCTTGCCCTGCATTCCCGGCTGCCCGCTTTTCGGTTCTCTGCGGATTGCTTTTTGAAGACGGGGCCTCTGCCCTCCAATCCGCCTTCCTCCCGCTCTCCCCAGCACCAGATCCCGGGCTTCTCCCCGTCCCTCCTTCCCCGCCAGACACCTCAAAGCGATGCGCTTTCCGGCCCAGCATCCCAAAACGATGCGCCTTCCAGCCACAAATAGCCCCTGCGCACAGCAGCGCCATCAGGAGGCCTGTCCCGAAAGCCCATATCTGCCAGGAGCCTCCCCTGCCCAGAATGGTTCCCAGATAGAGCCCCAGCGCCCCCGGCGCCACGAACACGCCCAGCCCTCTGCCCTGCCAGCCCTCCCGGTCATCCTCCCGGATGGTTCCCACGCCGCCTCCCACATGGAACAGGGCGTTCCCGATCCCCAGAACCGCCGGATGCAGGAACGCTCCCCCTACCGTGCACAGGACTCCCGCCAGGACGAACAGGAAGGGGAAATCCGCCTCCCGCCCCTTTTTCCCCACGCACAGGGCATCCAGCGCCACCCCCAGGGGCATCTGCAGCGCAAAGGCGCAGAAATTGTACACCAATATGGAGAGCCCTCTGTCTCCCCCAGGCAGAAGCCTACCGAACATGGCCAGCGCGCACATGCCGTCCACCAGCAGATGCAGAGCGGAATAAATCACCGTCATACGCCCATCTCTCCCCTCTTTCTCAGCAAATCCTGATACAATCCTTATAGAACCAGACGGAAAATCCGCCCGAAAGTTCCCTTTCCACCACAATATTTTATACTGGCAATCACTAAAATCTGCCAGGCAGCCCCACTCACGAGCAAAAGCCAATGGGGACCTTGCGGCAAATTTCATCGCTCACGAGTATACACAAAAGACAGATTCTATGGTAAAATGTTGACCCAGAAGGAAACCGAGCCAAAAATCACAACAGACAAGGAGAGACTCGAAATGATCATCCTGATTGCAGGCGCATCCCACACGGGAAAGACCGCCCTGGCCCAAAGGCTGCTGGAAAAATACCACTATCCCTACCTGTCCATCGACCACCTGAAGATGGGCCTCATCCGAAGCGGCTACACCGAGCTGACCCCATCGGACGACGATGCGCTGACCCCCTACCTCTGGCCCGTGGTCAGGGAGATGGTGAAGACTGCCATCGAGAACAGCCAGAACCTGATTGTGGAGGGCTGCTACATCCCCTTTGACTGGAGACAGGACTTCGAGGAGGATTACTTAAAGGAAATCCGCTACCGCTGCCTTATCATGACGCCGGATTACATCCGGAACCACTTCGCCGACATCCGCCGATACGCCTGTGTCATCGAGCAGCGCCTGGACGATTCCTGGTACGATGCCGATACCTTCCTGGAGGAAAATGCCCGCAACCTGGAGATGTGCAGGAAATACGGCAACGATTACATCCTGATTGACGACGGATACCGTGTGGACATAGATTTATAAGTCGCATAGCACGGCCAGTCATGCTGTTTATCCGGTTTTTGGGCAAGATTTAATCGCTACATATATTATAGATACCGGAAAGAGAGGCATCCCCATGGATTTTTATCAGAAAATGGCCCTTGTCTGCGGGCGCATCCCGGAGGGCCGGGTGGCAACCTACGGACAGATTGCCCTTCTGTGCGGCAAGCCCAGGAACGCCCGCCAGGTGGGCTACGGCTTAAAGCGCGGCCTGGCCAGGACCCCGGACGGGAAACCCGCGGACATCCCCGCCCACCGTATCGTCAATGCAAAGGGTCTGCTGGCCGGGGCCGTCTATTTCGACACCCCTGACCTGCAGAAGCTCCTGCTGGAGGCGGAGGGCGTGGAGGTGAAGCGGACGGAGGAGGGCTGGAAGGTGGACCTGAAGCGCTATGGCTGGGCCAACACCCTGGAGGACGCTGTCTTCGGCCTCCCGGAATAGGCCCCCTGCCCCTTCCGGATTCTGTTCCCAAATTTTGCCCCTGCCTCCGGATTTTGCCCCTGCCTCTGGATTTTGCCCCTGCCTCTGGATTTTGCCCCTGCCTCCGGATTTTGCCCCTGCTTCCGGATTTTGCCCCTGCTTCCGGATTTTGCGTCTGCCGTCTCAGGAAAGGCGGAAGGCCAGCCGATATAGAAGGTAGAAAGAGAGCAGAAAACAAGTTACAGAAATATGGGAGGGACGCATATGAACGATATGACTCAGATGCTGCACACCATGGAGAACACCCTGCGTCTACAGAACCGGGCCAGGGCCGAGAGAAGGGCCCGGAAGGCGGAGGAGGAGAAAAGGGAATTCCAGGAAAAGCTCATGCGCGCTGCCGCCAGCAAGATGGAGCTGGACGGCCTGGCATCCAAAGCCAAAGGCTCGGAGGACGCGGTGCAGCGCGACCAGCTCATCGGCATGATGGGGACAGGTTCCATGTTCTGAAAGCCGAAAGCCTCTTTGTCCCAGTGCGGGCTCTGCAGGGTCTGTCACCCCTGCGGAGCCACTGTCTCACAGAATCAATAAATCCTGTTCGTACAGCGTCTTTAAGTCCAGCCGCCTCTGGCGGTCGCCGAACTGTATGAGGACCTGGGTCTTCCCCTCCTCCACGATGACGCCCTCCCCGAACTTCTTATGTCTCACAATCAGCCCTTGCCCGATGGCATCGCGGAATTTCCGGTATTTCATCTGGGCGAACAGTTCCGTACGGAATGCCGACTTCCTGTTCAGGCCGAAGACCGACAGCATGTCCTTCGCCCGGGTGATGGCCACATAGAACAGGCGGCGCTCCTCCTCATATGTCTGCCGTTCCTTCTCGTCCATATCCGCCTCTCGCTCCGGCACGGCCTCCGGAAAGATGCCGTCCGCCACGTCCATCAGATAGACCCTGTCATATTCCAGGCCCTTGCTGGCATGGATAGTGGAAAGAAGGAAACTGCAGCCCGCGTCATACGCCTTCTCCTCGATGGTCCTGCGCAGCACATCCAGCCGTTCCACCAGGCCCAGAGGGCTTTCCTCATAGTGGGCGATGGCCCTGAGGATGGCCAGCTTCCCGTCGCCGATGCCCGCCCGCTTCAGATAGTCCCGATACCCCATCTCCTGGGCAATCCGATCCAGGCCCGCCTCCGCGGAATCCGACAGCAGGCGCTTGAAATGAAGACGCAGCGTCCTGCAGCTAAGCTCCGTCCTCTCCTCCAGATTGCCGAAGCGAATCGCGGCCTCCAGGATGTCCATGTCCTTTTTCCCGCCAATCTCACAGAGGCGCAGCGCCGTCTGCTTGTTGATATAAGAAGACAACTTGTAGTATATCTGCGGGAACAGTTCCGTGTCCTTCGGATTCCGTGCAAAGAGGATGATGTTCCGGATGTCCTGCACCACCCGATGGGTGAAGAAGACCATGTCCGCGTTGCGGATCCTGTAGGGAATGCCCCGCCGCTCCAGAAGGTCTACCAGGGGCAGGGCGCTCTCATTGTCCCGGTAGAGGACGGCGGTCTGTATCCTGCACTCCTCCGCCACTTTGGCCAGGTAGGCGTACTGGGCGCTGCGGCTCTTTAAGGGGATCTCTCTGATGTCAGCCCCGGCAGACCTGGACGCTTTCATGTGCTTGGCATGGCGCAGGACATTCTTCTGGATAAAGCAGTCCGCCGCCTCCACGATCTGGGCGCAGGAGCGGAAATTCTCCTCCATCAGGAGCACCCTGGCCCCGGGATGGTCCTGCTCAAAGGAAAGCAGGGCCTGGGGATAAGCCGCCCGGAAGCCGTAGATGCTCTGATCCTCGTCCCCCACCAGGAACAGGTTGTCCCGGCCCCCTGCCAGCCTGCGGATAATCGCATGCTGGATCCTGGAGGTGTCCTGGGCCTCGTCCACGCAGATATAGGGATATCTTTTCCGGAAATACGCCAGCGTCTCCGGGCTCCTCGCCAGGATGTTGCCGGCGTAGAGCATCTGGTCGTCATAGTCCATCAGGCCCCGGGCCCGCAGCTCCTCCCGGTAGAGCCTGTATATCTCCGCTATGCGCCAGTCGCTCTCCTGCTCCAGCTTTTTGATTTCCGTCTCGTCCAGCATGCTGTTCTTGATGTAGGTAATCAATGTCCGGATTCCCTTCAAATCCCCCTCCGTGGCATAGCCGCCCTCCACCCTCTGATAGATGGCGGAAAGCATTCCGGCGATGCGCTTTTCGTCCGTCACAAGGGAGAAGGGACTCTTTCCTACGGATTGACTGTAATAGTCGATAATCTTGGCGCAGACGCCGTTGATGGTGCGGAACTCCATGCGTCTGCCAATCTCCTCCCCGAAGCGCTCCGCGAACCGGGCCGCCATATCTCTCGTGGCGGCCACGGTGTAGGTCAGGGTCAGGATATTCTCAGAGGGTATCCCCGCGCAGTGTATCATGTAGCCCAGCCTGGTCACCAGGACGGTGGTCTTGCCGCTGCCGGGGACGGCCAGCAGCAAGATGGGGCCCTCCACCGCGCGGACGGCCTCGGTCTGCTGGGCGGTGAGTCGGATATGGAATCTGTCACGGAATTCTTCGTATGTCATCATGGGGCGTCACCCCCGGCTCCCGCGTCTTCCGCATCCCAGGAATCCTTGAATTCCATTAATTTCTCAAAAATATCCTCTGTGCTGTATCCATTGCCGACCCATTCCGCTGTCTTATCGGCGATGAGCTTCAGCTCTTCCCTGCTGCAGTTTTTGATGATCGCGTCCTCCAGCTTCCTGGCCTCCCGGCCGTACTTGTCCCTGATTTCCGCCATGGTGTCCGCGAAGATGCTCTCCTCCGTTCCAAGCGTCCGGTTCAGTTGTTCCAGATAGGCGTCCCTGTCCATATCCATGGGAGGCGTGATGTCCCCTTCCTGGGTCTTCCGTATGGATTCCTGTATGTCCTCCAGCTTCTCGTTGTGCCGCGAGGTTTCCAAATCCAGCTCTACCTGCCTGTCCGCCCTGTTTTCCTCCCACATGTCCGCAACCTGCGGGTTCTTCTCGTCTTCCATCCTTTTATATTCATCGGTGAATTTCGGGTCCTTGGCATACCGATAAGCGTCATCGCCCCACTTTACGTCCCCGAAGCTGTCCCAGTCGCCGCAGAAGCCGTAGATATCCAGCCCCAGTCCCAACGCGTCCATAATCAGCGTCCCGGCGCCTACTTTCTCGTTTCCCGTAATGCTGTTCGCCAGATCCATGCCCATGGTATAGCTGTCCGCGCCCAGGGAAACCACATCCGTGACCACTCTCCCGCCATAGAACACCTTCGTCGCCTTGCTGCCTGAACCCACAGCCGGATGCAGGAAGCCCGCCACGAAGTTCGCTACTTCCGTAGTCATGCACAGAATCGTCTTGCTCTCCCCGTCCTCCGGCCCGAAGAAGAATTGTCTCGCCGACTTCCTGACATAATCCCCGGCCTCGCCCTCCGAGCAGCCGATGGCGAACATCCCGGCTCCCCCCAGGGCTCCCAACGCCGCGATCACCAGGCCTGCCGTACCTCCCAGCGCCAGCCCGATGGTCAATATGCTCAATCCAAATATGGTGGAGAAGCCCGCGTTCTGCAGGAATCCCCCCAGTGTCCTCCCGGACTCCGACCATCCGCCGTCATCGGCCAGCACAATCCCATAGCGGGAGCTGAACCAGCACGCCGCCATCCCCCCGACGACAATCAGCAGAAGGGTCCTGGCTCTGTGCGCCTTCTCCGGATCCGACAGCATGCCCGGCCAGAATATCTGCAGCAGCGCAAAGATGGCCATGAGCATGGTGACGATGAGGCGTATCCAGAAGTGGTATCCCACTACATGCCACAGCGCCAGGCTCACCAGCCCATAGATAAGGAACCCGCAGCCCATATGGAAGACCATAAGCCTGTATTTCTCAATCTCAGGCTCCCGCCTCTTCCCTGCCTCCACCTGCTTCCGGCTCCCTGCGCACCGCCAGAGCAGGCACAGCCGCACCAGCCTGTTGTCCTTCTGGGCGAAGACAAGAAAACAATACAGGGCGGCCAGGAACAATGTGACAGGATTCATGATGAAAAATCCCGCCGTCCAAACTACCAGAAAGGGAACCCACATCTGCCGCCCTCTTCCGTATCCCAGACGCCGACACGCGTCCACATCCCCCGGGATGCCCAGAAGGCTTGCAAGAAATCCAAGCTTCCTGTTTTTTATCTGAAGCACCACATGCCTTCCGATTAGTGTAATCAGCATCATCAAAGGCCACACCAGAAACACCGTGTCGATATGGCCCCAGGCAGCATTGAAGCCCTTTAAGGGATTGGGCGTATCCATGGTTCCCGCCATGAGATAGGGCGTCAGGTTCCCCCATACGGCTCTTCTGTCCAGCATGAAGGTATCGTTCAGGTAGCAGGTGGCGTACATATTGTAGAAGAAGAGCGCCACGGCCCAGGCCAGATAGAGCAGGAGCGAGCGGAACCTCTTCTCCGCCGCCCCCTTTATCATGACAGGGAACCCCGCAAGCATCTTCCGCAGGACCCAGAACCAGAAAGTCTTCCCTGATCTGGGGAAACCCTCTGATTCCACAATCCGCTGATATTCGGTTTTCTTTTTGGGAGGCTCCTTTTCCTCAGGGGCCATGCCGTCCGCGGCCTCCCCCTCCTCCTTCAGCCTCTCCAGCTCCCGCAGAACGATTCCGAACCAGTTGGCGGCAGCTTGGGTATCCCGCCCCAGGTCCTCCCGCCTCTGGTCATCCTCCCCTTCGAGCAAGTAGATCCTGCGTTTGTCCGATACCATGGCCAGAGTCCGTAGCTGTCTCCAGCGCCGGTTGCCGGTATGCACGATGGCCGCCTCCCGGACAGGCTTTGCAATCTCCTCCCCGTATAGTTCCGTCCACCTTGCAGCATGAAAGTCGGCACTGATTCCTTTCGCCTCCAGGATTTTCTCAAAAGCCATATAGACGGCTTCCCTGTCGTCCGTACATACCAGCAGGGAGTTCCTGTCGTCCTGCAGGACGCCCGCGAACCTGCCGTCCGCATAGTAGAAGGAAAGAATCTGGCCTTTTTTCTGAAGGGCCTCGTTCCGGAAGCTCATGCAGTGGGCAGAGTCCAGAATGACGTCCAGCCCCTGCAACAGCCCCTGGCTCAGCATCAGATTTCCGTCCTGCTGCTCCAGAAGCTTTCTCCTGGCCAGGGATTTCAAGAGCTTTTCATGCTTTTCATAAGTCTCCGGCTCAAGGAAAGACTTCTTTACCCCGTTGACATTTTTCCTGCCGGTCTGCTCCATGCGGATCCGCAGCAACAAATATAGCTCCCGCAGCCCCATGCGGTAGACCGGTATCCTTACTTTTTCCTTCTTCTCTGCCATCTTGCCGTTCCCCCTCAGTCTACTGTGCTGAACTTATGAATTTCCCGGCGCTTCCCCTGCCTCCAGCAGCCGCTCCACCGTCTCCTTTTCAATCCTGGTGAGGCCGTATCTGCCTGCCAGGAAATAATATTTATCGGACTCCACGATTTTCTTGATTTCATTGTCTGACAGCCCCTCCTTCCAGGTAAGGCATACGCCTTCCAGAGGATGCGGAAGGGCGGTGTCCCTGCACAGGATCAGCCCATCGCTCTCCGTGGTAATCCACAGGTGCCCTGCGCTGTCCAGATAGAGCCAGCGCACCTTCTCCCCGGGAATGCCGTCCGTCAGGCCGAAGCTGTCCGTCACGGCATATCCCCGGGGCGAATCCGTCAGGACGTTCAGGCCTCCTGCCGTCAATTGGCCGCAGGCCGCCAGCGCCTTATCCTCCAGGAGCAATATGGCATTGATATAGGGATGGGCCAGCCCTTCCCCGGTGGTCAGATACTGCCAATGCCTCCCGCCCTTGCCATCCTCCTCCAGGATGCTGATTCCGCCGGGCTGATTGGCCAGATAGGAGCCGAACCACAGCGTACCGCCCTGGGCCGCGATTACGTTCACCGGATTCGCCAGCAGGCCTTTCTCCTGGTCATACTGCTCCGATAGCTGCCACCTGCCGTCCCGCAGCACGAAGCGGTTCCCGCCCTCCATGGTTCCCACCAGCACCTCCTGCCCATGGCACAATACGGCATTGACCCTTCCTCCGGTCAAAAGCGGGGCCTCATAGTCCTCCCTGGCCCCGTCCGGATACAGCACACTGACCCCCTGGTTGTGGCCGATCCACACCGAGCCCTCAAAGGAACGGCAGATTTCCGCCGCATAGATCAGCTCCAAATCCTCCGCCACATACCCTGTCACCTGGCCGGTCTCCATGTCCAGGCTTTTGACGCCGTCCCGACCGCCTACCCAGAGGCTGCCGTCCTGGGCCACATAGAGGGCGGATATCTCCTCCCCTTCACAGAACACCCGGACCCCTTCCAGCGGAACGGCCGCTTCGTCCCCCTGCCCCTCCCTTGCCCGCCAGACCAGCAGCGCCGTCAGGACAAGGGCGATGCTCAGGAACGCCGAATTGACCGCTATTCTGCGCTTCCTCATAGCTCCACCGTCCGGGAGCACAGATATGTGACCTCTTCTCTGTCATGGCTGACATATACCATGGTATTCCTTCCCACATATTCCCGCCGCAAAAAGTCCATGACCTTCCCTCTCGTCCTCTCGTCCACATTGCTCAAGGGCTCGTCCAGCAGCAGAATCTCCTTCCCGGAGGCCAGCGCCCTGGCCAGAGAGACCCGCTTGGCCTGGCCCCCGGAAATCTCGCCGGGATAGCGTGCCGCCAGACCGTCTATCTCCAGCTCCCGGCAGATTTGCGCCACTGTCTGCCCTGCTGTCCTCCGCGCCTTCCTCCCCAGCGGGAACAGAATATTCTCCTCCACTGTCATATGATTCCACAGGGCCGGTTCCTGGAACACCATGGCAAGTTTCCGCTCCCAGGGGGCCTTCCGCTCCGCAGGCTTGCCATCAATGAAGACATTTCCGTCATACTCTCTGTCCAGGCCCGCCAGGATCCGCAGCAGTGTGGTCTTTCCGCAGCCGCTTTTCCCCACTACCGCAACCGCCTCCCCCTTCTCCACCTGCAGGCCGAACCCCTCCAGAACCCCATTGTCCCCGTATCGCCTGGTCACATTCTCCATCCTTATCATCTGTCGCGTTCCTCTGTCCGCCTTCCGTTCCCTTATCCTGTATTCCTTCTTCTGCTCTCCTACCCGCTTTTTCCTGCCGTCTCCCCTGCCGCTTTGGGCCTCTGCCTTCCCGATTCTTCCTGCCCGGAGCGGATTTCCTCATTTCCACTTCCTGCTCAAAAGCAGGAGGAAAATCCCTGCCGTCAGCAGCACCGTCAGCAGGCAGAAGCCGCTGACCAGCTCACTGGCCCCGTAATGCAGATAGTTGTACACCTTCACCGCCAGCGTCTCATACCCCGGCGGCATCAGCACCAGCGGAATCCCTTCCTCTCCCACAGTCAGCAGGAACACCACTGCCCCGCTGCCCCAGATGGCCGGGCGGTACAGGGGCAGCAGAATCTTCCGGAAATACTGCCATGGGGACGGCATATGGATCTGGCCCGCCTCAAGCTCTTCCCGGTGGATCCTCCTGTGCCTGGCACAAAAGAGCAGAAAAGCAAAGGGCATGTACTTCACCGCACAGCCCAGCGCCGGGAAATACAGCGTCTGGCTGATGCCGTGAATCGGACTGCCGTTGACGGCCTTCAGCATCCCCATTCCAATCAGGGAAGACGGGACAGCGATGGGAAGCAGCGCAGGCAGCCGCCAGTACCATTTCTTCTGCCCCAAGCACACCGCCGCAGGCCCTGCCAGCAGCACCGACGTCCCCGCCGAAAGGGCCGCAATCCCCATGGAAACCGCCAGCTCCTCCCAGCACAGCCGAAGGGATTCCCACAGCCCCTCGAAGTCCGTCACCTGCAGGAAGAAAATCGCCGCAGGCACCAGGACCTGCATCACGCACAGCGCCACGGCAAGGCCGCCTGCCAGCCTCAGTCCCATCGCCAGCTCCAGCCCCTCCCCGTCCAGCGGGGACTTCCGGACGGGAATGGTGCCAAGTCCCCTGTCCGCCAGCGCCAGAAGCCCCAGGACGGGAAGAATCATCGGCAGCGCCAGAAGCCCTGTCTGTCCCAGGTTCCCTGTCCTGTTGTACTCCGAGAAAATCTCCAGGGTGTAGGTCTGGTACTGAAAAAGGGAAGGCACGGAGAAATCTGTGGCCGACAGGATGAAGGCCATCGCCCCCGCGGCCAGCACTGCCGGAGCGATATCCGGAAGCACAATCCGGAAGAACACCCTGTCGCCGTCTGCGTATATGCTGCCCATCTCCTCGGCCTTTTGGTCATGGTGCTCCATAGCAGACAGAATCACGCCTGTAGTCAGCGGGAGAAATGACAGGATATTCACGAAGACACAGGGCAGCAGGCCGCTTGCCAGGCTGCGCATAATGCTGCGGTCGATTCTGCCCAGCGCACGAATCAGGTACATCCATGTCAGGGCATAGACATAATAGGGCACCGGTGCCAGAAGCAGGAAGAACCACCTGGCCCGCTTCCTCCGAAGAGGGCCATTGTGGAGCCACGCCGCCGCGGCCAGGCCCACCGCCATGCATCCCAGCCCGGCCAATGCCGCCAGAAGGAAGGTATTGCCGGCCAGGCCCAGCCGCCTGCCGGCTCCCGGCACGGCCTGCTGTCGGCCTCCTCCCTGCCAGAATCCCGCTGCCGGAAGCAGCAGAAGCACAAAGTAAAGCGTCACCGCCGCCTTCCGGAGCAGGCTCGATACGCTGTGTCCTTTAACGGGCATCTAAGAATATCTCCTCCATGTCCTTTGACGAGACATCCAGCATCAGGTAGATGTCCCGCAGGTTCAGATCCATCCCCTTCACCTGGAAGTCCCCCTGGTTTTCCCGTACCGATACATCGAAGAATCCTTTCTCAATGAGGAACCGCTCTGTCTCGGCGGAAACCAGGAAGTCCAGCAGCTTCTTCCCGTTCTCGCTGTGCGGCGCGCCCTTTACCAGCGCTGCCGTGGACGGCGTGATCAATGTCCCCATCCCGTCCTCTCCCTGGTCGGGAAATATCATGACGACAGGTGCACCGTCCTTCAGGGCATCCTTCGCGTCATCCGTATCCGTGTATCCCACCATGACCTGGCCTGCCGCAGCCATGTCCTTGGTGACCGAGTTGCCGTCCACAATCTGGACACCCCTTGCCCGAACCTGCCGAAAGAATTCCCTGGCCGCATCCTCCCCGAGCTGCGCATACATGGCTGCCGCCTGTGTCCTGGTGGTGCCGAACATCGGATAGGCCAGCGCCAGGTCTTCGCCCGCAAAGCTTCCGTTCACGAAATCGTATACGCTCTCTGGATAATCTTCCTCTTTGGTCAGCTCCGTGTTGACCAGCATCACTCTGGCCCTTCCCCCGAAGGCGATCCAGTATCCCTCCGCGTCTCTGTAGGCCTGGGGGATATCCTCCGTTCCTGCGGGCACGTAGCGCTCCAGCAGCCCCTTCTCCTGCAGGTCGATGGTCTGGATGAACTCGTTGTTCCAGAACACATCGCAGACAGGTTTGTCCGCCTCCGAGATGACCCGGTTCACAAGGCCTGTGGTCTTGTTGGCCTCTGTATCATAGACTGCCCTGACCCGGATACCCGTCTCCTCCTCGAACCGCCCGAACAGTTCCTCGCAGTACACCTGCTCCACCGCAGTATACACCACGACTTCCTCTTTCCTGCCGCAGCCTGCCATGCACAGCGCCGCAGCAGCCAGGACAAGGCACCCAAGCATCGCTCTCTTCATTCGTATCGCCCCTTCCTCTTCGAAGCTTTGAAAGCCCTTCTATCATCATATCATGTTTTTCGGTAATATCAATATTTTAGTATCATTAATCCTATTTTTATGCTATACTAATCCAGACATGAATGCACTCAGACAGTACAGCAAAGGAGGCCCGCGGGCCGATACGGGACGATCAGATGATACAGAAAGAAAAACTGTCGCAGTTCTACTTTTCCCAATACAAGGACTGCGCCAAAGTTCTGAAAAAAAAGAACAATGAGGGAAAAAAGACATATGTGGAGCGCCTTGACCGCCTGCTTGGTGAGTTGAAGCGGTCAAAGGAAGGGAAGGTGAGCCAGGCCCACCTGGAGGAATACCACAGGCAGCTGCGCAACCTGGCCTATTTCGCTTTCCGGGAGAACAACCAGATTGCCATCATGAAGATCCGCGATCTCATCGTGGGCGAGCTGGCGCGTCTGGACGTGGCCAGCCTGAAACCCGAGGAGCAGGAGCTGGTGACCGCAAAGCTTCTGGAATTCCTGCGCGCGGAACAGACTTTCGATATCTGCCAGAAAAGTCTGCGCTCCATTTTAGGCCAATATATGAACGTGGAGCTGCGGGGCCAGATTATCGACCTGGTGCCCACCAGGCCGGAGACGGAGTTCCCAAAGGCCCTGGAGATGTCCAGGCGGTTCGTCCTCCACATAGGCCCCACCAACTGCGGAAAGACCTATCAGGCCCTGGAAAGGCTGAAGGAGGCGGAGAACGGCGTCTACCTGGGCCCCTTAAGGCTGCTGGCCCTGGAGGTCTATGAGAAGATGAAGGATACAGGGATTCCCTGCACCATGCTCACGGGGGAGGAGCGTATCTACGAGGAGAACAGCCGTATCATTTCCTCCACGGTGGAGATGCTGGACCTGGACCAAAGATACGACGTGGCCGTCATCGACGAGGCGCAGATGATTGCGGATTCCGACAGGGGCCACTCCTGGACCAGGGCCATCCTGGGCGTGCAGGCGGCAGAAGTCCATGTGTGCTTAAGCCCCTCGGCGGAGGAGGTCGTCACCCATTTGATCGCGCTGTGCGGCGATTCCTTCGAAGTCCACAGGTATGAGCGCAAGACCCGGCTGCTCTGCGAGGTTGTCCCCTTCTCCTTCCCGGACGATGTGCAGGAGGGGGATGCCCTGATTGTCTTTACCAAGCGGATGGTGCTGGACATCGCAGGGCGGCTGGAGCGCAGCGGCATCCAGGTCAGCGTCATCTACGGAAGCCTTCCCCCTGAAATCCGGCGCAGGCAGATCCAGATTTTCGCGGAGGGCAAGACCCGCATCGTCGTGTCCACGGATGCCATCGGCATGGGGCTGAACCTTCCGGTGCGGCGAATCGTCTTCATACAGACCAGCAAGTTCGACGGCAAGCAGAACCGCCCTCTGATGACTTCAGAAATCCGCCAGATTGCGGGACGGGCAGGGCGTTTCGGACTATATGACACCGGGTATGTGAACGCGGTGGGGGAAGAGGGCCTGACGTTTATCCGAGAGCGTTTTTACGAAGACGAGCCCAAGGTGGAGCATGTCAGCCTGGGCTTCCCCCAGGTGCTCCTGGACATGGACGAGCCCCTGGACGCGGTGATGAAGATTTGGAAATCCGTGGAGATAGAGCCGCCCTTTGAGAAAATCAGCATCGAGGAAGTGCTTTTCCTGTATGAGCGGGCCTACAAGGACAGAAAGGAAATAGACGGGTTCGAGGACAAGCACATGCTCTACCGCATGCTGACCTGCTCCATCGACACCAGGAACCGGGACGTAGTGGCACTGTGGCTGTATTACTGCAAGACCTATACGGCGGATGTGTCCCTGCACTTCCCGGCGCTGATCATGTGTTCCGATACGGGGCTGATGCGCTATGAGACCTTCTATAAGCTGCTGGATCTGTACTACCAGTTCTCGGTGCGGATGGGAAAGGATGTGGATCTGGCCCGTCTGGACAGGGAGCGGTCAAAGACGGAAGACACCATCATGCGGTATCTGACCAAGGACAAGAAGATGTACATCCGCAAGTGCCAGGTCTGCGGAGCCCCTCTGTCCTTAGAGACATCCTTCGGCGTCTGTGACAGTTGCTTCGCCCTGGCAAGGCAGGAGGGCAAATCCATCGCGTCGCTGTCCGCCAGGAAGCGGGGCGATGGCAGGTCCCGTGAAGGCGCCCCGGGCCGCGCCCGGAAGGACGCGCCCCGCCGCAGGCGCTACCACAGGCGGCAGAACATGTGATGACAGCATATACCCGTGAACGCATTTCATTTGCCGCTTTCAGCTCTGGACTGCCGAGGCGTTCACTCGTTATACTGTGCAGACGGCAATTGATTACGTTTGTGGGTATATGCTGTGCGGACGGCATTCAATTACGTTTGTAGATATAAATGTATGAAAGGATTCATTCTACAGTGAAGATACTTGTATATCATGATTTCCCGGCATGCGCAAAAGAGATTCGGGAAAAGGTCTTTATCGAGGAGCAGGGCTTTCAAAGCGAATTTGACGAAATAGACGGCAGGGCCGCGCACCTGGTGGCCTTCGACGAGGCCGGGACGCCTGTGGGCACCTGCCGTGTATTCTGGAATGCTGCCGTGGGTTCCCATACGCTGGGGCGGCTTGCCGTTCTGAAGGCATACCGCAGCCGGGCCATCGGCTCCTGTCTTGTGAAAGAGGCGGAAAAATATGTCAGGAGCGCAGGCGGGAAGGACATGGCCCTGCACTCCCAATGCCAGGCCGCGGCTTTCTACCGGAGCCTGGGCTTTATGGAATACGGCGATGTGGAGGACGAACAGGGCTGTCCCCACATCTGGATGCGGAAGACCTTAGAGCCTTAGCCCCTCCACGTTCCGTCGGGGACGATGCCCACTGTAAATATCTCAAAGGGCTTCACTGTCATGTGATAGCTTCCGTCCCCTCCCGGGGCTGCCGTCTGGAGCCTTTCTTCGATTACATTGCTGTGATACATTTCTTTGAACCATGCCTGCCTGTCTATGGTCAGCTCCACCGCTTCCCTGGTCTCGTTCACGAAGCGGACGATGATATCCCTGTCCCCGTCCTTTTTCTTGAATCCCGTCAGGTTCAGCCCCTCGCCGCTCCATTTGAAGAAGCCCGCTCTCAGCGGCAATGTCTTTCCGCCCATGTCCTCCATGCATCCTGCCCCGTCCTTCAGATAGCCGCGCTTTGACGCCAGGCTCACCGCCGACAGCTTCGTCTGGAAGAGATGTCCCTCCGTAAAGGCCGCCGCAACGTCCTCCTTTTTGTAAGGGACGATTTCATATGCTACAGTATGCGTCCCGGGAAGCTGTGCCGCAGGCGTGGGGAAATCGCCCCAGTCGCCCATCTCTCCGGTACAGCGCAGCAGGGTCACCGCGATGGCATTGTCCCTGTCCGGCAGCACCTCATACTCGTACAGGCCGAAATTCGCCACCAATATGCCGTCCTTTTCATCATCCATGGCCACGAAGTTCTGCTGGTGCTCGCAGCCGCTGGGGTTCTGCCACGCTTTGCCGTGGCGGTTGGGACGCTCCACCACCTCAAGGGTAGAGTCCGCGAAATGTGTTTCCGTCTGCAGGCCGGTGGGTATCATCACCCGGATCCTGTGATCCTTCGCTGTATTATGGATGGTGGTCTCCACCTTGAGCCCCTTCGCGCTGCGCTCCAGCCGCAACAGCGTGGTGAGGGCAAGCTCTACCAGCTCCCTGCTCCGCCCGGCTTTCCGCTCATACAGCCCCACGCACTGGCGGCGCTCCCGCTCCAGCAGCTCCTCCGCGCCGGCGGGCACCATAAGCCTGTGTTCGATTCGATAGGTACAACGGTACGGCTCATCCTCAATCAGCTCGATCCGCGCCTCTGTCCCCTGTGTCGTGATTTCCTCTTTGCCGGAATCCTGTATGAATATGTACTCATTTCCGATATCTCCGCACTCCTCATAGTAGCCCACATGGGGGTAACGCTTCCCGCTCTCCTTTTCCGTCACGGAATAGCTGCCGTCCCCGTGGATCTCCACCCGGAGGAACCTGTTTTCCATCACCCTGTCCGCAGGCGTCAGGGAATGTCCTCCTACAGCGCTTTCCGATTCGCAGACCGCTGCCATGGCCATCTCTTCCACAGCCCCCGCTTCCCCGACGGCATCCGCCTCCTCCAGGTAGCAGGTGCAATATCCGAATGCGGGCACGTCCTCCGCCTCAAAGGTCACCTTCACCTGTCTGGCCATATATGGCTGGCGGAACCTGTCATCGGGAAGCTCATAGCCGAACCGCACGCCCATATCCTGGATGCCGGCAGGAACCCTGTTCCCCGCCGCGTCCTTCAGCACCAGTTCGGGAAGCCGTAGACGCTCCATTTCCCCATACTGCCTGGTAAGCCATCCGCCATAGCTCCTCTCAAAGTCCACCATGACCTCCACCATGCCGCTGCGGTTCCAGCCGGTGGTGTTGAACACCACAAGGGGACATATTTTCTTTCCCGCCCCCAGCGCCTTGGTGTCGATGCGGTCCGCCATCCAGGCGCAGCTGTCCGCAAACAGCGCTTCCGCCACCTGGCGGCTCTTGTCGAAGCGGGTCTTGATCTCCGCGTTCACGGAATCCACGCTGCAGCCGCAGATGCTGTCGTGGGGATGGTTCTGCATCAGCATCTTCCAGCTATAGCGCAGGAGATCTTCTGGATACTCCTTTCCCCACAGAGAGGCCAGCGCCGCCATGGGCTCCGCCTCTTTTTCCAGGGCGTTCTCGCAGATGCGGTTCATCTGTTTCAGCGGAATGTGGGAGGACGTGGTATTGACCAAAGTAAAACGGCCGTCCGTCTCCTGGCTGGTCAGCTCCCCCCGCACTGTGGAGATATGCTCCAGTTCACGGCTCACCGCATCCACGTACGTGTCGAAGTCCGAGTGGACGAACTCTATGTCCGGATAGAGCCTCCTCGCCGTCTCCAGCGCGGCTCCCAGGTCTCTCTGCACTGGCTGATGGTCGCAGCCGTTCATGAACAGCAGATGTCTGGTTCCCGCAAACTGCCGCGCGCTGGCCAGTTTTTCCTCCCAGTACGCCCTGGCCGCTTCCTCCTCCACCGGAATCTCTATCCCGTTGCTGTACCAGTTGGCGAAAAGGATGCCGGGAAGGGCGCTGCCGTCCGGGGATTCCCACATCATCTCCGAGTACATGGATTCGTAATCGCCGCCCTGTACCTCGTTGTTGAAGCCCACCGGCTTCACGCCGCGCCCGAACACGATCGCCTTCATCCCCGCCTGCTTTAAAAGCTGGGGCATCTGTCCCGCATTGCCGAAGGCATCGGGGAAATAACCCACGGGGCAGAGGCCTCCGTATTCCAGCGCCTCCTGCCTTCCCACCAGGAGATTGCGCACGTTAGCCTCTCCGCTGGTCAGGAACTCGTCCTGCAGGATATACCAGGGGCCAGCCGAAAACCGCCCCTCCCTGACATGCTTTTTCAGCCTTTCCCTGTTCTGGGGTTTGATCTCCAGATAGTCGTCCATCACGATGGTCTGCCCGTCCAGATGGAAGCTCCTGAAAGCTGCATCTTTTTCAAACAGCTCCATGGACTGGTCGATCAGATCCACCAGCTTTATCCTGTGCTGCTCAAACGCCATGTACCATTCTCTGTCCCAGTGAGAATGGGAAATGATATGTACTACTGTCTTCATACGCTCTCTCCTTCTGATAAGCCAAGGGCTTTGCCAACGGCTTTCTTTGTACCTCATATGCTACCATTTTTCCTTCATCCTATCAAGCCCGAAAATGTCCTGTGGGCCGTTCCGGCAAAACATCTTCACGCCTTGACGATCAATACCTGGCTCCCCGCAAAGCCATACTTCCTGATCATTACACTATTTTTTCAGTCAAACAAAATCTCCTCCACCGTCACGAAGGTATACCCCTCCTCCAGCAGCTCGTCGATAGCCTGCAGAGCCGCTGTCACGGAGGTATCGTAATAATCATGCATCAGAATGATGTCGTTCTCCCCGGTCTTGCTGACGATCTTCTCCGTGATCCGCCCCACGTTCCGGGAGCTCCAGTCCAGGGGATCCACGGTCCAGAGCACCGGGAACATGTTCAATTCCTTCTCGAAGCTCTTGTCCCAGGAGCCGTAAGGAGGCCTCACATACTGTACTTCCTCCCCCGTGATTTCCTTTAATATCTCATTTGTCTTAATCAGCTCATCCTTGAATTTGTCCCTGTTGCCCTTTGTCAGCTGGATATGGCTGTATGTATGGTTTCCGATTAAATGTCCTTCATTGAACATTCTTTCGATAATATCCGGATGCAGTTCCGCATGCTCCCCAGTGACGAAAAAGGTGGCATGGATGCCGCGCTCCTTCAGCCCGTCCAGGAG
>NZ_CAPDXS010000064.1:0-27292 GCF_948601915.1 uncultured Acetatifactor sp.
GCAAAAACAGCAGCGGAAAAGTATCCTGTCGCTGAGACAGATTTCCCCGAACAGCGGATGCCCTGCCTCCGACACAGCCGTCTTCCGCAAATCCGCCGCGGCTTCCCGCTCTCCTCCCCGCCGCAGGGACTCATAGCTCCTCTTTAGCTGTTCTGCCAGGACGATCTCCCACCGCATGGCATAGTCCCTCCGGCCCTTCCGGTATTCCCCGTCCCTGATCCGCCGGGCGCAGTCGAAATATCGTCTCCCTCTCGCCGTCCCCGCGGAATTGGTGACGCTCTCAGGATGCACTCTGTAATAGTACCATGCATTCCCGCAGCAGACGCTCTTCACCTGTCTGTCCGTCAGTCGGTACAGGAACCAGGTGTCCTCCCCGTTGGCCAGGCTTCTGTCGAACCTGACATCCCCTATGGCGGAACGCAGGATCAGCTTGCCGCCGATGCCGGAGAAAATGTCCGTGTACTTTACGTGGAACCAGTTCTCTGTCATTTCTTCGTCCGCTGTGTGCCACCGGGTTGCGGCGCTGTCCTCCCCTATCGGGGCTTCCCCGGCAGCGGCTCGCTTACCTGGCCTCCGCGCATCGGCCTCCCGGATGGCGTCCGCTTCACTTCCGACCTGCTCTCCGCCCTGCCCTCCGGCCTTCCGCGCCTCCTCTCCCCAGTCTCTCTTGAGCGATTCCTCCAGCTCCCTGCCGTCCATCCTGGCGTACCCGCAGAACGCAAGCTGCGCCCCCCATCCTTCCGCCCTGCCCAACATCTCCTCCAGCAGCCTGGGATGGATGGCGTCATCGCTGTCCAGGAAGAAGACATACTCCCCGCAGGCCCTGTCAAGCCCCGTGTTCCTGGCGTCGGAAACTCCCTGGTTCTCCTGGCGCAGCACCTGTATCCGCCCGTCCCTCTCCGCCAGCTTTCCGCATATGCCGGGCCCTTTGTCCACAGACCCGTCGTCAATCACCAGTATCTCCAGCTCAGGATAGGTCTGCCTGACCACAGATTCCAGGCATTTCCCGATATAGCGCTCCGCATTGTACATGGGAACGATCACCGATATCTTCTTCCCAGTCTCCACTACCGTAAAATCCTTTCACTTTCCTATGGCTTTTTCCCATGCCATATGCTATAATACGCCGGGCGCTACAGGCGTTCCATATTCCTGACAGAGATTGGAAGCAGACCATATGAAGACCATGAGAACACTGGCCGTCCTGGCCATGGCAGCAAACCTATCCCTGTTCGGCGGCGGGATTTCCGCGCTGGGCAGACAGATTTCCGCAGGCACCGGCGACATCCTGGCCTTTGTCCGGGAGATCTCCGCCTTTGCCGAAGAAGTCTTATTGCGCACAGGCATACGCATTCCCGAATACACGCCGTCCCCCTGCGTGGAATCCGCGGCCGCACTGGACAATCCCTACATCGGCTGGTATCAGATCCACGCCTACACCCTGTCCGATGCCCCCTGGGATCCGACGGATGTCCTGGAGCAGGATTACGGCCCCGGCCTTGTCCTCCTCCAGTTCAATCTGTGCAATTTCGCAGAAGGCCCTGTCAGCGAGGCCGGGCTGGCGCAGTTGGAGGGCATCCTGGACGCCTGGCATTCCAGGGGCAGGCAGCTGATCCTGCGCTTTCTCTACGACTGGGACGGCAAGCCCCACAAGACGGAGCCGGAGAGCCTCTCCCAAATCCTGGAGCATATGTCCCAGACCGCCCGGGTCATAGACAGGCACCGGGACTGCGTCTATATCCTCCAGGGCATCTATGCGGGCTCCTGGGGGGAAATGCACGGCTCCGAATACACCAATGCGGAGGACATGCTCACCCTCATGGAGCACCTGGACTCCGTCACAGACCCTTCCGTCTTCCTGGCAGTCCGCACCCCCGCCCAGTGGCGCGCCGTGAAGGACGCCTGGCAGGCCCGGGAAGGAGACTCCGCCGGGACAGGCCTCCAGCGCCTGGGCCTCTACAATGACGGGCTGCTGGGCTCGGAGACGGATCTGGGCACCTACGGCCAGGGGGATTCGGACTTTTCCGCCGGGCAGACGCAAAAGCGTTCCCGTCAGGACGAAATCACATTTCAGAATACCCTGTGCAACCATGTGCCCAACGGCGGGGAGGTCACCATCGACAATCCGTATAATGATTTCCCCTCCGCCGTCCAGGATCTGGCGGCCATCCACATCTCCTACCTGAACGACCGCTACGACGAGGCTGTGCTGGCCAAATGGCAGGCGGACAGCTTCACCGGAGATGGCCCCTTCCGGGGCATGAGCGGATATGATTACATCGCCGCCCACCTGGGCTACCGCTATGTGCTCAGATCCTCCGCCCTCAGCGCCCCCGCTTCCCCGGAGGAGGCGGCGGTGCTGACCCTCGCCCTGGAGAATGTGGGCTTCTCCCCCTGCTACCGCCCCTTTGACGTGGCCCTGAACATGGAAGCCGAATCCGGGGACTATGCGCTGCCGGTGGAGGCCGACACCCGCCTCTGGCTCCCCGGCCAGGAAATCCTGCTGGAAATCCCTCTGGATCTCAGCGCCCTTGCCCCGGGGGAGTACAGTCTGTCCCTCTCCGTCTCGGATCCCTTCTCCGGCTTTGAGATCCGCCTGGCCAATGAAGGGGCCCTGGAGGGCGAGGGCTGTCCTGTGGGCTCCCTAACGGTCCGGATATCCCCCCAGTAGGATCCTGTCGCCAGCCCCCTCGTTGGCGAACCGGATGACCCTTCCGTCCGCCCTGCGCTTCAGCGTCAGGAATAACCTGCTGCCCGGGGCGCGCCCTTCCGATATGTCCGCCCGCAGCAGGCTCTCCTGTCCGCTGCGCCACTCTCTCGGGTCCGCGGCCAGATGCCGCAGCACCGCCCTTCCGTCGCCGTACTCTGTCACCAGGAAGCATTCCGCCTCCTGGCACAGGTTCCCGAAGCCCGTGTTCTCCACCGTGACCAGCAGCTCCTTCCCCTTTTTCTCCGTCACATTCCGCACGGTGAACCGATACCCCAGATGCCGGCCGATATAGTCATAGCCGCTGATTCCGTCCCAGCAGCCCGCCTCCTCCACGGTCTCCCGTCTCCAGTGCTCCAGCTGGTCCGGATGGTAGATGCTGTTGAGATAGCTCGCATGCATCTTCCCCAGAACCTCCGCCGCCTGCCGGTATCCTGTCAGGGGCTGGCCGGACAGGATCTCCCCACCATTTGGCGTCATGTCCATACAGCCCTCCTGCCAGTCCAGCTCCTCGCCGCGGCTCCAGCTCCCGGTCTCCCCGGCCTGTGCCCTTGTCCGGGTGCCGTATGTCCCCATGTCCGTCTCCGAGCCGAATATGCCGTCATTGTACAGGCCCAGCCGCTCCTCCAGTCCGGGCTCCGCGCTGCCGTCTGCCACAGTGCGCCACTGGGCGGGGGTGCGCACCGCAAGGAAGCATCTCCCTTCGGTTGACCGATATAAAGTATTCATCAAATCGCACATGGAGTCCCTGCCCAGGAACTTGGAGCCGTGCATCTCCCCCCAGTTTCCCACGAAGATTCCCTGCAGCACCAGGATATCTTCCATATAAGGCCGGATTGCCCCGCCAATCTGCTCCATGTGACGCTTCACCATGGAGACCGTGAGGGGCTCCCTCTCCATGCCCTTGCCCTCATTGTCGTAGACGAACCGCAGTATCATTTCTTTTCCATTCCGGCGGAAGAATTCCAGGATCTGCCCGATATGGAGCAGGGCCTCCTTCGGAATCTCGCAGGCCCTGTAGTCCCCTATGAGGATCAGAACCAGAGCCAGCTGTTCCTGCCTGCAGCTCTCGTCCAGCCAGGCCTCCTCTTCCACAGGCCGCCCCCCATCCGGCTTCGCCCGGAAGGTATAGACATGATACCAGCCCTGTCCGGGATTGTGCAGCTCCCCGCTGCTCTCCATGCACCGGGCGGCCTCGAACGCCGTCTTCTCCCTAAATCTTATCCGCACTGCGCAATCCCACCTCCACGTCCATCTTCAGGAATTTCACCCGGAACAATATGATCACCGTGCTGTACATGACCCGGAGCATGTACCAGAAGGGCTTGAGCCCCGAATGCATGCTCTTCCCCGCCGTCCGGGCATGCATCACCGCCGGCACCTCCACCACCTTGAACTTGGCCAAAAGCATCAGCACCAGCATGTTGGCATCCGGATACTTGTCGTCGAAATGATTGTATTTCGAATAATACAGGAAGGCCTTCCTGCTCAGCCCCTGCAGGCCCGTGGTGGGATCCGAGATCCGCGCGCCCGTGATCAGGCGGATCATGCCCCGAAACAGGGAGTAGACGACCTTCTTGGGCCATGAAACCGGGAAATCGGAGCTGTCCTTCCGGAACCTGGCCCCCAGCACGATGTCCGGATACCGTCCGTCCTCCTCCCTCTCCTTCAGCCTGTTGTAGAGCACGGGGATATTGCAGACATCATGCTGCCCGTCCCCGTCCATCTGGATAACGTACCTGTATCCGCGCCTTACCGCATATTTATATCCGGTCTGCAGGGCACAGCCGTAGCCCATGTTAAAGGGCTGGGATATCATAGGGTATCCCATCTCCTTCACGGTCCAGTTGGTGGAGTCCGTGGAAGCGTCGTTTATGACCAGGATATCCGCCACGGACGAAAGCCCCAGGCCCTCCACCTGCCCCAGCACCCTCCGGATATTCTGTCCCTCATTATAAGCAGGTATGATGATCAGTAATTCCTTCATAATCCTTTTCCAGCCCCCTGTCCTTCCCGCACTCAATCCAGAAGTGCCAGAAATGTCTCCAGTTCCTGTCCCTGGGCGAAATCCCTGCGCCCTGCCGCCTGCCCCAGGGCAATCCGCTTCTCCTCGTCCTCCAGAAGCGATGCGATGCTGTCCGCGACAGCCTCCGGCGTCAGCGCGCAGAGCAGGCCGTCCGCGCCGTCCTCTATCTGCTCCCGGTTGCCGTTGCAGTCCGAGGCCACCACGGCCCGCCCCAGTGTCTGGGCCTCCTGGATGGCGATGCTCTTGCCCTCGAACCGGGTGGCATGTATGTACAAATCAGCCTGGGCATAATAGGGATAAGGGTTCTCCACGGCCCCAAGGAGCAGGAAATCCTCCTGCAATCCCAGGGCCGCTATCTTTTTCTCCAGGGCCCTTCTCTGATCCCCCTCCCCCAGCACGTACCACCTGGCCCGGTATCCCCTGTCCTTCAAAAGCTTCATGGCCTCTATGGCTATATCGTAAGCCTTCTGGTAGGTGAGCCTGCCCACGGTCAGCAGGCGCTTTCCCTCATAGCCGTCTGAAAAGCCTCCCGCTTCCCTGCTTCGGCGGCGGATGCCCTCCTGATCCACCAGGTTGTGGAAGATGCCGGCCTTTCCCCCATGCTCCGGATACACCGCCAGGAAATGCTCCCGCACCTCGTCGGAGACCATGAAGATCCGGTCGAAGCTGTCCCAGCAGTCCCTGTCCATCTCCCGGGTGTACCCGGCGCTCTCATAGTCGATGTGGACAAAGGCGCATTTCCTGGCGGCCTTCACATGGTCTGCCACATAGTAGGCGGAAGCCCCCTCCAGCCATGCCACCGCCAGGTCGAATTCCTCCTGAAAGCGCAGGCCTCCGTCCGAGAGCATCCGCCACAGCAGCTTATCCGTCTGCAGCTTTCCCCTCCTGACCATGGGCATGAGATTCTTGACGATATAACATATTTTTCCAATCTGCCCGCCGTTTTTAAAGAAAGCCCGGCACACTGTACGAACCATCCCCCGTTTTCCCTCCCGGGACAGCACGGAATGGGCGTCGAATCCGGGATTGCGCAGCCGGACATAGGGCGGCAGCTTATGGATCATCTCCCCCTGGCCCATGATGACATACAGGGAAATCTCATACGCCGGGCTGTCCAGGCGCCCAAGCAGCTCCAGCATGGCCGTCTCCGCGCCGGCCCGGCCCATGGTGTTAATCACGAACAGAATCTTTTTCCCCATTGGCCTCCTCCTGCTGCCTGGTCAGCTCCTCCAGCTCGTGCATCATGCGCTCGCTCTCCTGGTTCAGCATGGCCACCTGCATGGCAAGCTCCCGGTTCTTCATATTTAACTGGGAAATCACCAGGCTGTTCTGCACCTCCGTGAACAGAATCAGAGCCCCCACGCAGAAGAACGCAAGGCCCGTGCCGGGGGCAAGCATATGCGTCCATTCCGACAGAATCGGAATCGCTCCCATGAGAATCATGAATATCCCCAGCAGCCCCCAGATTACGGCGTAGTTCACTGCCAGCTTCTTAAAGGAATGGGTCCAGAAGCCGAACAGGAACAAGATCACACCTCCAACCCCCAATCCGATCCTTATGATAGTACCGTCCATCTTACGCGCTCTCCTTTCTGTCATACACCTTGGCGGGCGGCTTCGTGCCCATGCCGGGCCTGATCAGCGACCCCTTGCAGAAGATATGGGCATCCAGATGCCTCTCCATGTAGCGGAGCCTGAAATAGGCGAAGGTCCAGCCGGTGAAGGCCCCCGCCACCACGCCGACGCCGTACCACAGCTCCGGCAGACGGGTGGCCGCCAGGCTGCCCAAAAAGGTCACCAGGCAGAAAAGCAGGGATGTGACCATGGCCCCCGTCAGGTCGTCGAAGTAGTACAGGAAGATGATCTCCGCGTACATGAGGAACAGGATGAAGTACCCTGCCGTCAGGCAGGGATAGATCCGCATGGTCAGCGGCGATATGCCCAGCCCGGGCAGGAACACCACCGCGATCAGGTATACCACCGCCGTGATGATGAACTGGATGCGCACCAGGTTCATCAGCTCCGCGGAGAGCTGGCGGAACATTTCCCTCTTGGCGCTGTCGATGTCCGCCCCCTTGCCCCCGATCACCGCCTCGGAGTAGGCCTTGTATTTATCGTGGAAATGCATCTCCACCCTGGCGATGAAGATGATCGTGGTGGAGATATTGGTGAACATGGCCAGGCAGGTGGCCATGTCGTAGGGCTGGTTGCACACGAAGGTCTTCACCACAACCAGGCGCATGTCCGTATTCCAGAAGACGAAATTATGGATATACAGGCCCAGGATGTAGAAGAAGTTCGCCACCACCAGCTTCCAGTATTTCCCGAAATAGCGCAGCACCGATTTGTACCGGTTGCTGTTCCTGACGAAGTACCGCTTTATGATGGCAAGCTCCAGGAAGGCCGTCAGGAAAAAGCCTGTCATCAGGGCGAACAGCATGCTCTCCCTGATGCCCCATTTCATGACGAACCGCAGGAACAGGGAGAACAGGAAGGCCCACAGCATCCCGATGGAGAAGAACAGGGATATCTTCGTGTAGTCCTTGGAGATGGACAGGTAGATCATGGAGTAGAACACCAGCACCAGCCCGATGTAGCCGCAGTATCCGGTAAAGGTGTAGAATACGTCCACCTTGCCCACGAAATGCTCCCAGAGGCAGAAGGGAATCCCCAGCAGGCTGCTCAAGGAGATGTTCAGGAACAGCCCGAAGAAGAAGCAGGGCCTGATGTCCTCATATCGCTCCTCGTACACCACATCGGACATGTACTTGGACAGCACGGAGTTGAAGGGGGCCGCGGTGAGCAGCGCGAAGATGAAGATATAGAGCACCGTGCAGGAGAACAGCTCCCGCTCCACGAAGCCCAACTGGTCGAAGCCCAGGAAATGGCTCATCAGCAGGATGTTCAGGATGACCACCAGCATGGGGGTCACCGTGGACATGGAGCTGTAGGCGAATCCCGCCAGGTGGGTGGTTATGGTGTTCTTTTCAAATATTCTGTTCAGCTTGATGCCGATGCCTGCCATGGCTCTTCCCTCTCTTCATGTTCCTGTCTCATATCTCATATCCCGCTCCGCAGCTGTCCGCGAACTCCCCATATATCTTCCGGTAGGTGGCGCGCATGTGCTCTATGCGGTAGGCGGACATGACCCTCTTGTAGCCGCTCTCCCCCATCCGGAGGCGCATGGCCTCGTTCCTGGCCATATCCACCATGGCCTGGGCGATCTCCTCCACGTTCATGATGTGGGTGAGGATTCCCGCCGGCCCGAAATCGTCCTTCTCCCCGTATATCAGCCCGGAGCAGTTGCCCACGTCCGTGGCGATCACAGGCACATGGGCCGCGTAGCTCTCCAGGATGGTCAGGGGCTGCCCCTCGCTGATGCTGGTCAGGATGGTCACGTCCATCCGCCCCAGGTAATCCCGGATATCGATCCTTCCGGTGAAGACCACGTCCGTCAGGCCCAGGGCCTCCACCTGCTCAAAGCACTCCTTTGCGTAGGCCTCGTCCTCGTCACAGGGCCCCATGATCCACAGCTTCAGCCTGGGCTCCCTCTCTTTGGCGAAGCCGAAGGCCTGGATCATGGTCTTCACGTCCTTGATAGGGGTCACCCGCAGGATGGCGCCGATGTTGAACTTCCCGGCGTCCTCCTCCGTCTTTCCAGGAAGCGCCTGCAGGTGGTCTACCGCCACGCCGTTGGGTGTGACCATGGTCTTCTCCGCAGGACAGCCCAAATCCACCTGAAGCTCCCTGGCATGCTCATAGAGGCTGGTGATCAGATCGGCCCTCTCGTAGGCCAAGGTGGACATCTTCCGGAACTGATCGATCCAGATGTTCTTGTAGGCCCCCTTGACCCATTCCGCCCGCAGCAGCTCCTCCTCCCGCTCCCTGGTGTAGATGCCGTGCTCCGAGATCAGGAGCTTTCCCCCGTACAGGGACTTCCCCATGCTGCCCAACACCCCGGCGTAGCCCGTGGCCACGCAGTGATAGAGATCCGCCCTCGGCAGCTCCATCTTCAGCGCGAACAGCAGCGGCAGGTACACCGAGCGCATGGTCCAGAGGAAATCGGAGAAATTCAGCTGGCTGTACTGCAGGTCGTAATACTCCCTGACGATGTGCAGGAAATCCTCCCCCATCAGCAGCTTATCCAGGGAGACTCCGCCCTTCTGGAACAGCCGGAACAATGTCTCCCAGTCCACCTCCCGGTTCATCACCAGGCTGCGCATGGCCGTGTATTCCCTCTTGTTCAGCCTGTGCCTGTGCCAGCCCTTCCGGTTCCAGTCCACATCCTGCAGGTACAGCTCATGGACCTCCGCCACATTCTCCGGCATCTGGTAGATGAACTTCCCGCTCTGGTCCCGGGTGCTTATGATTGTCAGCAGCGTGAACTCCACCTTTGGGAATGACTGTATGAGTCCGTGTATCCAACTGGATACGCCGCCTGCCACATATGGATAACAGCCCTCCACTACTATACAGACCTTCATTTCCTGTCTCCTTACCTGTCCTCCGCCCGGGCACCGGTGTCCTAACGGTAGAACCTCTCGTCCGCCGGCTTTAATGTCAGGACGGCCCGCTTATCCGTCACCTCGATCAGGTACGCGCCCTCCTCCAGCTCCTGCCAGCTTCCGCCCTCCATGTCCTCTATGGCCTCATTGTGGGTCCGCAGGACGAACCAGGCGGGCCCTGTAATCCCCTCCACCTGCAGATGTATGGCGTCGTCGATCCTGCTGTCCCGGTAATCCAGGGCCAGGAACTGGCGGATCCGGGCATCGCACTCGGAGGCGGTGGTGGCGTGGAAGCCCCGGAAGCTCTGGCCGTAGATGCCGATGGTGGTGCCCAGCGCTTTGGAGAGCTGTTCCCAGCCGTCCCCGTCCTCCTCCGGATATGCCACCCGGGACAGGTCGAAGGAGATGCTGAAGTACCCCAGCGCCGTCTCCATGCACCTGACCAGGAAATCGCTCTCATAGGTATACGTCAGGCCGTCTCCAATTACACGCTGTGCCGTCACACCCTCCGACAGGAATCCCACCGGCATGGCCTGTGTCCCGTCATGCTCCCTGACCACGGTTCTGACAGACCCAAGCAGCTCCTCCCCCAGCGCCTCCCGGATTTCCAGGGCCTCCATGTCCCCCGCGTACAGGGACGCGAACCCGTAGCCGCCCAGGGCCTCCCGGAGGAACGCCCCGTCCGAAGCCAGCTTCCCGGCCAGGGGCGTATCCGATACGGAAAGGCCCCACAGGCCCGTCTCCGCCCCGTGCTCATTGAAGATTTTCAGATAATAGGCCAATTGCCTGCCGTCTGGCAGATTGTCGTCCGTGTAGTCATACTGGGGCGTCATCATACAGGTGGCCTTATAGCGGTGCTTCTCCAGAACGGCGGCGATATTGGGCCACAGAAGCTCCTGGAACACCTGCTTCACGGAACGGCTGTAGAGCCGCTCCATCTCCTCCGGATTCTCGTCCGCCAGGCTGGGATATCCCGCCAGAATCATGTTCTGGGCATTCACCACCGGATAGAGCCCATAGGAATCCGTCTCCGCGGCCATGGCGGACAAAAGCCCCATCCCCTGGAGCCCGTCCATCAGGCCGCCGTTCACGGCGAACACGCTGGCGGTGCCGTGGCTCTTGCGCCACAGCATGATCGGGTAGTTCTCCGCCTTCACCTGCTCCCCCGCCGCAATCCCCCTCATGTACACCTTGGTGCCGTAGCCGGGGAGATACCAGGGGAAGGTCTTCTCCCCCGGGTATGCCTCGCTCCCCGGCAGGAGCTCCTCCGCGTCAGGGCTTTCCCGGTCCAGATAGAAGGTTCCTCCGCCCAGCAGGAAGCCCTCCCGCAGATAATATCCCGTCACCGTGGTCTCCTGCTCCAGCACCTTCCGGATGCCCAGAAAGTCCCGCAGCTTTTTGTTCCCCTCGATCACCGACACCTCCGGGAGGCCGGGGAGCACCAGATGGGTCCCCGCTTCCACATAGCCCTCCAGCAGCTCCAGCTCCTCCCCGGACTCCCAGTCCACACAGGCCGGATCCGTCACCAGCATCCAGGCCGTCCCTTCGCCCTCTGCGGCTTTCAGGGCCGTCAGGGACGGATAGGCGGCGATGTCCCGCTTCGTGTATGTCACCCATGCCTCCACCACGCCGTAGAGGGCGCTGTCCTCCGGACCAATCCAGACGACCCTGTCCCTGGAAGCCGCGGCCAGGCTCCAGACATCCTCCGTGCCCTCCTCCGGGGCCGGCTCCTCCTCTTCCCCGCCCGGCAGGTACATATTGATCTGGGAGGGATAGTTCTCCGCCGTCTCGGTATACCTGTTCACGGCATAGTCATTCCAGCCGTCCTTCAGGCTGTTGAGGCACATGCACAGGAACAGCACCGTAGCCATCAATATGGTGATTGCAAAATAATTCCGGCGTGATATCATCTCTTTCCCTCTCTCGTTCCGGCTCCGCGTCTATCCGTGAGATGCCTCACTCGTTATAGCCGTAGTCCAGGGCAAAATTGTACAGGTTGTACGCGTCCTGGCGTATGCGGTAGCAGACGAAGGCATCCGTCTCGTAGTACACTTCCATCTCATTGGGATACAGCTCACGGAAGGCCCGGGCCCAGTAGTACATATGGGACATGGTCACCCATCTCTGCTCCCCTATGTAGGGCAGGATACCCTTCACCTTCGGCAGGGGCGTCTCCGCTCCCTCCAGGGAGACCTCCCTGGAAGGGCGGATGGTGTTCAGATAGTCCAGATACAGGAGGGGCACCTTTTCGATGAAGAAGTATACCGTATCCGTAGGTATGGTGATGACAGGCTGCTCCTTCACCTCCTCCTGCTTCCGCAGGAACTCGATCAGCTCATAGTGGTATCCCCGCCCCCAGGTCATCTGCTGCTCGTCATTGGCAGAGCAGATTGTCCAGGAGCCTTCCCCTCCGCTCTCATGCAGGATATTGGTGAGGCATATTATGGCGTCATTGGATTCATAGGCGCTTAAGTATGCAGGCCTCCTGACGCCTGTCAGCGCCACCGCCGCACAGGCCGCTGCCAAAGCCGCCACCGCGCCCGCATCGATCGCCCGCTTCTCCCCAAACAGCAGATACAGCACCGCGTCCAGGCCAAGGCCCCATATAATCGGAATTCCGTATCCAATGTAGACGGAATACCGCGATACCTCCAGCAGCTGCGGCAGCCCCAGCTTTGCCGAGGCCTGGAGGATGCACAGCACCCCCATGAACACGCCGACGGAGAGCAGAGCGCCCCCGTAATCCGGCCTGCGTAGAATCAGCCACAATACCCCCAGCGCCAAAACCGCTCCCACGCTCCCCAGCATGAACCTGGCCGCATCCATGCTGTCATTCGTAACATAATATTTCAGCTCCTCCAGAACGCAGACAACCCCTTTTTGGAGCTTTTCCGCCAAACCGCCCCCCTGAGGCGCTTTTTTCCCGCTGTCCTGTGTCCCGCCGGTTTCCTTCTTCCCGTCCTCCCCGGAGCTGCCTTTCCCTTCCACGCCGCCTTCTCCCGCCTCTCCCCCGCCGGAGGAGAGCATGTTCATGCCCCAGTACAGGGAACCCTGCAGAGGCTTTCCCATGGCATAGGCCGCCGCCATGGGCAGCACCGCAATCAGGATGCCGGCTATCCCCGCCAGCATCAGCCCCTTCAGATACCGCCAGCGCAGGCAGCGGAAGACAAATCCCACGCCTATCCCGAGGCACAGCAGCCCCGCCACTATGGTGTCGTAAAAGTGGACTGTCAGCGTCATGGATATGGCAATGGCAAACAGGATCAGGTTCCGCCTCCGGGCGAAGTCCTTCTCCCGCAGAAAGGCAATGGCAAACCAGGCGGCGGGCAATATGAAGAGCATCCCGTACTCCTGGGGCAGCGCCGCATAATATCTGTAATATGTATACTGGTAGAAAACCCCCGAGGCCACATAGGCCATGACCCCGATGTAAGGGGTGTATCTCGCTTTGCACAGCAGCCGCAGGAAGGCCAGCAGCATCAGATGAATCATCAGCGTCTGAGGCAGCGCGAACACCCGCAGCAGCACATAGACAGGGATGGCGAACACCTCATGCAGATAATAGATCATGCAGTGGAAGCCAAAGGGGTAGACGCCGTCCACGAAGATGTTGTTGTTCTCCATATGGTTGATCCAATAATTGTGCAGCACCATGTCGGAAGCGCAGTAGCCGTACACATTCACCGTGTTGGTCCCGTATATGTAGAGAATCAGCGCCACGGTTCCGGCCGCCAGAAGGGCCTCCGGCCAGCGGGGCGCAAGCCATTCCCCCAGCCATCCGGAGGACATCCGCCCCAGGCGCCTCCCCAGCCGCAGCATCAGCGTCCTGCGCCCAAGCTGCCCCTCCGAGACCTGCCGCAGCTGCTCCAGCCGCCGCTCCAGCCGCGCCCCGAGGGATGCCTTCCACTGAAATGCCGCCACCGCGATAAAGGGGGCAAGCGTCCCCAGAAACAGCGTCAGCCTGCAGGAAACGTGGAGCAGCTGCAGCAGGTACACCAAGTTCATGCAGTAGAAGTTCCCGATCATGAAGCATGCCATGAACCTGGCCGGCAGCCTGATGCCTGTCATCCTCCGGCGCAGCAGCGCCCACGGCAGCAAAAGCGTCACCGCCAGGTATGCCGCCGCCACCTCTATGGTCTGCAATATCGTAAGCATCGTCATTGACATCTCACAAGCCCATGCCTTTCCACAGCCTGCCCGCCTTCATGGAGCATCTGTCTCAACTGAAGATACGGATCAGCTCCAGCGTCTCATTGTCGATCACCACATTGGATCTCTTCAAGGCCTCCAGCGTCTCGAAGAAATCCTCCCTGTCCTGCCTGGCGAAGCTCAGCTTCAGCCTGCAGGTATAGCTGGGCAGCTCCTCCGGGAACTGCTCCTTCATCCGCCCGCACCATTTCGAAGCCCTGTCGAACTCCTTCACCTCCAGCGCCCGCAGACATACCTCCTCATACCGTTCCAGGGTAAGCCTGGAGGGATCCTTCCCATAGAGCGATTCCGCGCTCTCCGTCAATATATTCACGAATTTCCGCTGCTCATGGTCGGAGAAGATGCGCTGCCGCAGGATATTGTCCATATAGTCCAGGAGAATCTCCTCGCACTCCGTCTCCCCGGGCTCCTCCTCCTGGATCTGCCGCCACAGCCTCTGCACATAGAGACGGAACTTGTTCAGCTCGTCGGACAGCACGGCCGCGGCGTAATGGGAGGCCTCGGAGTCCTCGCTGTCCAGCGCCAGCGTGATGGATGCCAGGGAATTGCGGATGTCCTCCTTGATCACGTTCATCATCACCATGCGCAGGTCCTTCTTCTCATTGACCAGGATGGCCTCCTCCAGGGGGATGATGTCCCGCTCCCGTTCCTCGTCCGCCTTCATGCGGGTCCTGACCCGCTCCTTGCTGAATATCACATCCGCCAGATCCACGTCCCTCCAGAACACAAGCAGATAGAAAAGCTGTCCCATGAAGAAGAACAGCGGCCCAATCACCGGGCACAGTACCATCACCAGGAACCGGAGCAGATAGGTCCTCCGGTTGTCATACAGGGCCTCTCCCTTCTCCTCCCCGGCTGCCGCGGCGTGGGCGGGCACGAGGAACAGCACCCCTGCCAGCAGATAGACCAGCGCCACGGCCAGGTTCACCAGGAGCACGGTCAGGAAAATGCGCTCATCCCTCGCCAGCGTCATATCACAGCCTCCTCCACTCGGCATTCATAGCCCGCGCTCCGGAAGCGCTCCTGGATGCCGCCGATGTTCTCCTTGTTCGTATTGGACAGCAGCGCATGGAGCTTCCCCTGCTTCAGGATACCCAGATAATCCGTCTGCCGGATGGCGCCGCCCAGGGTCTTGGCCACATTCTCATAGTTCTCGTCTCCTGTGAGGATTTCCAGCAGCACATATTCGGTGAGCCCCTTCTCCCTGGCGTCAAAGAACGCCTTGGCCAGCTGGGTGAAGGCGTCCTCGTCCAGCACGTTCGTCCCCTCCACATACCGGCGGTTCCTGAGGGCCTCCAGATAGCGGTTGGCCCGCACCACGGCGTTCTGGATCAGGAAGCCCACGATGGTCAGGCGGTTGGCCTCTCCCAATGTCATGCGCTCCCAGGGGATGCCCCAGAGCATCAAAATCAGCTCCATCTCATCCTCCGCGTACACGGCGCTGGCCATCATGGGCATCTTCTCCTCCATCTTCCGGTTGATGTAGACGCGCCCTTCCTTCAGCTCTCCGTACATCTCCTCCATGGCGGTATATTTAATGGAATTCCCCATCTTGCGGGCCTCCGGAGACGTGGCGGAGAACAGTCTGGCGTAATCCCCGTTGGCCACCGTGTAAACTGCCACATCCTCACAGTCCATTAACTTCGAGAGTACCTGCGCCGCGTAGAACAGCACCTCCTCCGGGCCGTACTGCTCCAGGGTGGAGGAAATCTCGTAAATCTTCCCCAGGCTGTCCTTGTGGTTCACCACCTGGGACTCGAAATTGTGCTTCATCCGGACATTGCTGTCATTGATCTCCTCTATGTCCCTGAGCTGCCCCTGCAGGTATGCCACCCTGGCCCGGTTCTCGCTCTGGACGAACTGTAGCCGATCCCTGAGATACCCCACCACCAGCCCCACGATGAACAGCTGCGCCATCCACACATAGGTATTGTAGTCTATCAGCACCTCGAAGCCGCTGCGGACCCCCATCTGGCCCACGATATATCCGATCACCGCCAGGAAGCCGGAAAATATGGCCTGCCTCTGGCCGTACACCACCGCGAACAGCAGCACGTACAGCAGATAGAAGTCCAGGCGCGCCACGAACGCGCTGTCCGCCGCATTGTTGTACAACAGGAAAAATGGGATAAAGCATATCAGGTTCTCGATATAGGGGAACATCGCCCTGAGAATCCTGCGCGTATTGTTCCAGGCCCTGACGGCCAGACCGCCCCCCGCGTCCTCCTCCAGAATGAATGAGGCGCTGTGGCGTTTCATGAAATGGGCAACCTTTTTCACCCCTGTGTCGTAATGGTTGAATATCTCCCGGCCGAATTCCTCTGCATACCTTTTTCCGTCCAGAACCAGACGGCTTCCCGCACCCACGGTGCTGTCCACCACCTCAATGCCGGAGCCCAGCTCCTCCCGGACCAGCTTCGCCAGCTCCATCTCCCCCGTCTCCTCCCCGGAGGAAATGTGGTAACAGGCATGCTTCGGGGCTTCTTCGCAGATGAGCCTGTAAATCTGCTCCACCGCATCGTTCAGATAAATCATAGAGAAGGTCCGTCTCTCATTGGCGGATATCTTTCCCGTCTTCAATGCCTCCCGGCACATCCGGAAGCAGGGATCCTCCCCTCTCTCCCCCTTTTGGGGCACCCAGTACAGATGGCCGAAGCGCAGGATCACCGTGTCCGTCCCCTGGGTCCTGCGGTAGTTGGCGCAGGTCTCCTCCCCCTGGGCCAGGGCCATGGCCCTGAATCCCTTGGGAGATACGGGCTCCTCCTCCCCGATGTCGTCTATGTAGGGCGCGCCGAACACCTCCTGGGAGGAGAAATACAGGAAGCGCCCCTTCTTCATCATGCTGCAGGCGGACAGGATGTTCATGAGCCCCGCCATGTACCGCACGCCGTCCTGCCTGGGGGACTCCCAGGTGAAATTGGTGTCATAAGCGCCGGTGAATACGGTCACGTCCGGCTTCACGCTCTCCAGGATGTCCTTGATGCTCCCGCTGTCATAGGGGAAATTGTATTTCTCGAAGACGCGGCTGTAGGAGAATTTCCTCTCTTTCTGCCCCGTCAGCAGATAGACCCGATGGCCATTCTTGTTCAACTTGTCAATCACAGCGTTCATCAGCGCGCTGCCGCCGCCTACCAATAATATGACCATCTTCCCGACTCCGCCTGTCCTTTCCAGCTCATTGCTATAACTATTTCCATTCTCAATTATAGCATCCTGTAGTCCAAAGTCAATAGTCCGAGTGTGGCTCGGTTTTTAATCCACTCTCTGTACTAATCCTGCGGTCTTCTGCCCCGCCGCCGGAACGGCAAAAACCCGGACTGTGTCGCCGCACAATCCGGGAATCCTGTTTCCTTTGCCCTATTCTGTTCTGTCCCGCGCAGTCAGATTCCGCCGTCAACGATGAGCATGGCGTCCCCAAAGCTGAAGAACCGATACCGCTCCCTGACAGCCTCCTCATAGGCCGCCAGCACATGCTCCCTTCCCGCCAGGGCGGAGACCAGCATGATCAGCGTGGACTCCGGCAGGTGAAAATTGGTGATCAGCGCGTCCAGCACCCGGAACCGGTAGCCGGGATAGATGAAGATATCCGTGTCCCCGCTGCAGGGACGCACCAGGCCGTCCTCCCCCGCCGCGCTCTCCAGGGTGCGGCAGCTGGTGGTCCCCACACAGACAATCCGACCACCCTGAGCCTTTGTGCGGTTGATTGTGTCCGCGGCCTCCCGGGACACCTGGTAGTGCTCCGTATGCATGTGGTGCTCCAGCACGTTCTCCTCCTTCACAGGCCGAAAGGTGCCCAAGCCCACATGCAGGGTCACATAGGCAATCCCTATGCCCTTCCCCTCCAGCCTACCCAGCAGCTCCTTCGTGAAATGCAGCCCCGCTGTAGGCGCGGCGGCAGAGCCTTCATGCTTTGCATAGACCGTCTGGTAGCGGTTCCTGTCCTGGAGCTTGTGGGTAATATAGGGCGGCAGGGGCATCTCCCCCAGCCTGTCCAGCACCTCTTCGAAGATTCCTTCGTAGTCGAACCGTACCAGCCGATTGCCCTCCTCCACGGTGTCCAGGATTTCAGCCTTCAGCAGGCCGTCCCCGAAGGTCAGCCTGGTGCCGGGGCGGCATTTCTTGCCGGGCCGCACCAGCGTCTCCCAGACATCGCCGCTTCTGCGCTTCAGCAGCAGCAGCTCCACATGGGCTCCGGTGCCCTCCCGCTCCCCAAGGAGCCTGGCCGGGATGACCTTGGTGTCGTTCAGCACCAGGCAGTCCCCGGGCCGCAGGAACTCCCCAATTTCCCGAAATCCATGATGGGAAACTGCCCCGGTGCGCTTGTCCAGCACCAGGAGCCTGGAGGAGGTCCGCTCCTCCAGGGGATCCTGGGCTATCAGCTCCTGGGGCAGCTCAAAATAATAGTCGGATTTCAGCATTACGCTGTCCATTACATCCCTGCCCCTTCCGCAAACACCATGTAACCGCGGTAGGTCTCGTATACGTCAGCCTTGCTGGTGGCCTCCCAGGGCGCATGCATGTTCAGCACCGCCACGCCGCTGTCGATCACGTTCATGCCATACTCCGCCAGGATGTACGCGATGGTCCCGCCGCCGCCTACGTCCACCTTGCCCAGCTCCGCGGTCTGGTACACGATGCCCTTCTCGTCCAGGATTCTGCGCAGATAGGCTATGTACTCCGCGTTGGCGTCGTTGGAGCCGCCCTTTCCGCGGGAGCCCGTGAATTTGTTGAAGACCATGCCCTTTCCTACGAAAGCGGCATTCTTCTTCTCGAAGCAGGACGCATAGGTGGGATCGAAACCTGCGCTGACGTCGGAGGAGAGCATTGCGCTGCGGGCCAGGCATCTCCTGACGTTCAGCTCGCTGTACTCGCCCATGAGGTTCATCAGCTCCGCCACGGCGTTCTCAAAGAATCTGGACTGCATGCCCGTAGCGCCTACGGAGCCGATCTCCTCCTTGTCCACCAGGATGCAGCAAAGCGTCCTCTCCGTGGCCCCTACGTCCAGCATGGCCCGCATGGAAGTGAATGCGCAGACCCTGTCGTCCTGTCCGTAGCCCAGGATCATGCTGCGGTCAAAGCCCACTTCCCTGGTCTTGCCGGCAGGTACGATCTCCAGCTCCGCGGAGAGGAAGTCCTCCTCTTCCATGTCATAGGAGGCTTTCAGTATGTCAAGGATGCCTGCCTTGATGGCCTCCTTGGCCTTCTCCTTGTCCTCTTTTTTATCCTCCTCTTTCTCCTCCCTGGTCAGGACGATGGGCTTGCTGCCGATGATCAGATCCAGGGCCTCCCCCTCGATGACCTTGGAGGCTTTTTTCTCCATCTGCTCTCCCGCCAGGTGCACCAACAGGTCGGATATGAAGAACACAGGGTCGTCATCATTCTCTCCGATGTTCATCTCAATCGTGGTGCCGTCCTTCTTCACCACCACGCCGTGGAGCGCCAGGGGCAGGGCCACCCACTGATACTTCTTCACGCCGCCGTAATAATGGGTATCCAGGTACGCGAAGCCGCCCTCCTCATACAGGGGGTTCTGCTTCACATCGATCCTGGGGCTGTCGATATGGGCGCCCAGGATGTTCATGCCCTCCGCCATGGGCTTCTCTCCAATCTGGAACATGGCGATGGACTTGTTCATGCATACGCTGTACACCTTGTCCCCCTTCTGGGGCTTCTTTCCATCCCGGATCAGGCTCTCCAGCTCCTGATAGCCCTCCGCCTCGATGGTGTTCACGATGGTATCGATGCACTCCCTCTCTGTCTTGCCGTTGTCCAGGAAGTCCCTGTACTCCCGGTTCAGGCTCTCCAGCTTCTCCAGCTGCGCCGCATCATAAGTCTCCCACGTCACTTTTCTTTCCATTTCTCTTTCCTTTCTCGCTTTTCCTGCTATGTGGCAAACCCTTCGTCAAAAGCTGACTCCATTGTAGCATACTTTCCAGTCAATGGGAACTCCCCAGGCGCAAAATAATGGCCAGTCAGAAGACCGTCCCGTTCAGGGCGCTTACATTCCCAAAAATCATTTTCCGACCTTGTCGAAATACGCCTTGATGTTCTTCTTAATCTCATCCGACTTCATGGACTTGGGCAGATAGCCCGCGGGCTTCAGGGCCACCACATTCCTGACGCTCTCCCTGTCCGTCCTGCCGGTGAGGAAGATGACGGGGATATTGGCCAGCTCCTCCTCCGCCCGAATCATCTCCAGCACCTGCTTCCCGTCGCAGACAGGCATCTCGTAATCCAGCAGCACCAGGTCCGGTCTGTCCAGGGTCATGCTCCGGATGGCGGCCAGCCCGGACTTGGCCAGGCTCACCTCGTAGGTATCCTCCAGCAGCCTCTTCATGGCCTGCAGCATCACATCGGAGTCGTCCACCACCAGTATCTTCTTTTTCTTCTCCGCCTCATGGTTCTCCAGGTATTTCTTGATCTCGGCCATGGCGTTCTCCGCCCCGATGGACGTGGCTATCTCCTCCTCCAGCAGATGGGGCGCCATGACGCTGTAGGCGAAATACCCCTCCTTCGCGGAAAACAGTAGGCTGCACTGGGGGTTATGCTTCTCGAAGGCCCTCTGGAACTGATCATAGTTCAGCAGATTCTCCTCCCTGATGTCAAACTGCTCGGCATTGGGGAAATGCGTCTTGATGCGCTCCACGAACTGTTTTGCCGCATACCTGGTGGCGTTCATCATCATCACGTCCACGCCGTCCGTCTCGGCCCCGATGAGCTTCCCTATGGTATTGACGATTATCCTGTCTTCAAACACCAGGAAGAACTCCCATCTGTCCCCCCGGTCCGTGCCATAGACCAGCCGGTAGTAGATCCCCTTGCCGAACTTCTCTCCGTTGTAGCTCTCGCTGATGACCTTGGCCTCTATCTGGAACATCTCGTAGAGCAGCTCCGCCACGGTGTTCTTCATGGCGATCTGCTTTTCCTCCGGCAGCAGATTGCCCCACTTGCTCTCGGCCTTCCCCACGATTGCACGGTCTTCCGTCAATGTATGTCCGATGAGCCATCCGGCGCACACGCCCAGGAAATGCTTCACCGATTCCATGGAATAATAGCTCTCCGCCAGCTCCTTCTCGATCTCGGGAAGGGTCTTCTTGCGGAACGTGTCGTGGATCCGTCTATGTACGTCATATCCCTCATAACCTATGGACGCCATGTAGAGCTCTTCCTCCGCGAAATGCTTCATGGCATGCTCCTTAAAGTACTTGATGCCCTCCTGATAAGCCCACCGGCTCTTCTCGTCATTGTCGTCATAGGCAGAGAGCTTGTTCATGATCGCGAACAGCTTCCTGTGCTCCCTGTCGATAGACTCCACGCCGATATTGAATCTCTCCTGCCATACAAACTGATTTTTGCCCATATTGGCCTCCTTCGTTATGATATCTATTTATTTCGTATCAAGAAGCGCCCTGTTCACCGGCTGGAAATACCGGTTCAGATAAGCGCCTATCATGATGATATACATGCAGAAATACATCCACAGCAGCACGATGATGATAATGGAAAGGCTGCCGTAGATTCCATAGGTATTGCCATAGGTCACATAGTAGGAAAAAGCCCAGGAGAACACGCTCCATACCACCGCGGAGAAGACCGCCCCCGGTATCTGCTCCCGAAATTCCAGCTTCTTGTCCGGCACATAGGCGTACACCGCCGCGAACAGCACCGACAGCACCGCCCACACGAAAATGAACCTGAAATTCATGATAAAGGAGACCAGCTGCTGAAGCTGCGGGAAACGGTGCAGGGTCAATGTCACCAACTGGTCGCCGAACACCATGAGGAACAGGGACAATATGACCACGATCAGCATCACCACCGTATAAAAGGACGCTATCACACGCACCACGAAATAATTCCGCTTCTCCTCCACGCCGTTGATGGCGTTCAGCCCCCGCATCAGCGCCATGACTCCCTTGGACGCCGACCATATGGTGGCGATCAGGGCGACGGACAGCACCCCCGCCGATTTGTCATAGATATCCGATATCAGGCTCTCCGCCAGCCCGTCCACCTGATCCGGCGTCAGATCCGTCACCGCCTCCACCAGATTCTCCTCCGTCAGAGGGGTGTATGGGATGATCGTGCATATCATGATCAGCATGGGCACGATGGACAGGAAGAAGAAAAAGGCCGTGCTGGCGGCGAACGTGCTGATGTTCTGCTTTTTCATCTTATTTGAGAAATCCACCAGAATCACAATAAGGTTACGGCACATCGCACACTCCTACTCGTTTTCATATATATTCCGAATCGTACACCTGTCATAAAAATAGAGGAGGATCTCCTCCGCGGAGTACCCGCTTCCCGCCATGCTCCTGGCTCCGTTCTGGCTCATCCCCACGCCATGGCCGAACCCGCCGCCCGTCAAGGTATATCCTACCACATTTTGACCCTCTTTGCTAGTCATTATGATAAAATATGCGCTGGGAAGCAGACTCATGCCCGCCATCTCGCTGCCGTCCTGCAGGATTACCGCAGCCGCGGCGTCATTCAGCACATACCGGATATAGTTTTCGGAAATGACCTTTATCTTCTGGCTGCCGGCCTCTATCACAAGTTCGTCGGCAACGCCTCCGCTGCCCCGCTTCTCTATGTATATGTCCGTGATGTCGCCCAGGCTGTCGATGGCCTGGCTCACGTACTCCCCGTCCTTCCAGGTCAGGACAAGCCGGCTGTTGGCAGCGTACCTCTGCTGCAGCCGCTGCAGCATGCCGTCCTTATCCAGCGCCTCCACCTGACAGCTCCACCGATACCACCCTTCCGCCGCCTCAAAGTCATCCTCGTTCCGGCCGGATATGAACGCCGCAAAGGTGTCCTCGTCCCGCATCCTCTCCCCAAAGTCCGCCTCCCCCACTGGGCTTCCGGATGCCATGGCCGCCACGGCCTCCGTCATGGCCCTGCGGTTCAGGGGTCTGGCCTTCAGATAGGTCAGCGTAGGCGCGGCCTCCGTCTTCCACACATTCGCGTCGCTGCCCGCGCCGCAGGAGGTGGAATAGTAGAAGGTCTCCGCCAGGCCGCCTCCTTCCGTGAACAGAAGCTTCCCGTAGGTCTCCTTCACGGCGGTGGTGGAACCCTCCTGCTCACCCACATTGTTGTACACCTGGTAGGAGGTGCTGTCGTCCACATGGGCCCCGTACTGGGGATAGCCCGCATGCTCCATCCGGCCGTAGGCATATGTCCTGGCGCAGATGGCCTGGGCGTTCAGCGCCTCCGCCGGATAGTCCGCCGGCATCTCGCTGGGCACTACGCTGTAGAGATACTCCTCCAGCAGCACCTGGTTGATCGCCACGATCCCCTCCTCTGTCCGCAGCAGTTCCAACTGCCCCTTATAGGAGGGCACTCCCTGGACGCGATTGCAGTTTTTCAGGACAATCTTCCCCGTGAGCACATCCGGGACAATCTGTATGCGGTCCGCCGTGAAATAGCCGCTGCCGCTATCGAACGTCAGCTCCTCCCAGGCCTGATGCTTCTCGCTCTGCCTCCCGTCATAGGGGCCATAGACCACCGTGTAGTCCGTATCGCAGGTCAACACTACCTGGTCGTGGAAGATTCCCCCGTAATCCGAAGTCTTTAACAGCACGCGGATGTATTCCATAGCCGCCTCCTTCGCCATGAGGATGCCGCAGACCTCGCCGCCCTCCATACAGAAATCCGTAAAATCATATCCGAAATACAAGTCATTTACGGTGCACATCTCCAGGGTATCGTACAGGCGGTAGCCCTTATGGTCCTCCGCCAGGGGCAGCCAGCCGTAGCCCTCCACCTCGATCCTCTCCCCGTCTGTCCGGAGAATCCTGCCGTTGATCTTCTCCGTCCAGGCGCTGACCGCTGTGACGCTGCCGTCCGTCACCGTCATGTCCGCCACCTGCTCGCGCACGGACAGGTCCGGCCAGACGGTCTCCCCATCCTCCGGATCCCCCCAGGGATATCGCTCCCGCGCGCCGTCCCGGAATACCGTCAGCCCCTCCTCGTCCGCCTCCATAATCCATACATTGGCGAAGGTCTCCACCACTGGCACATGGGGCTGGGGGCTCGGCACCGGCGGCTCCTCTCCTCTATGTATCAGCGCCAGGAGCAGCCTGCCCAGCAGCAGGATTGCCAGAAGGAGCAGCCCCAGCAGACAGATAAACGCTTTCAGCTGCATCCGCTGGGACTTATCCAGCGAAGCTCCTTTGAACCATTTCCTTCCCTTCTTATTCCAGTTATCCAAGCATCCCTCTCCTGTCCCCCGGACTCCCTCCGGAGTAATATGCGCTCAAAAGAGCAGCCCCGGAAGGACTGCCCTCTTCTTCTGTATCAAAGGCCCAAAATGCCGCCCCCTGCTCTCTGACTCCTAGCAATGCTAGGTGGGTGACCGCAGCCAGCGCTTTTGCCTTCCCTTCCAATCCATGCTTACGCAAGTGAGGGCTTGACAGCCACCTGGCGATATAGGAATCCCGTTTAAAGTAATGTAGGTTCAAAATAAGCAGAAGTTATCGCACATCTCAGGCTGTACTTATTATATCAAAAAGCTCTGTGGAATACAACTAATTTTTTAACCAAAATCTTGAAAAATAATCACAGATTCAACAATGTTCGACACGGATGTTCACGGGCATATTTCCTACAGGCCCTTTTTCGCCCGCAGGCACTGGTTTCATGGCCAAGCAGCCCTGGCCCGATTACTCTGATACATTCAAAATATATCTGCCTTTGCCCTGAATGGCTTTGATCAGGCCCTGCGTCTCCATCATCTTCAGAACCATTCTGGCCTTCGTTGTCCGGCTAGAAAGCGTCTTCATTATTTCTTTCGTGGTGATGACCTGCATGATATCGGTATTTTCAATCACCAACACCGCATCTGCCGCATCTTTACGAGACACAATCCCCTCATCCTTCCTCCTATGCAGCAATTCTATCAATGCATCCTTTTCGTGAATCGACGCATTTTCGGATGGAACCGACGCACTTACAGTCGTTTTCGCAGCAAACGACGCGCTCATCACAATCGTTTTCAGAATGAAACTGCTGTTGTCGAACACCGGACCAGGCAGACCAGCAGCTCCAAGCTCCCTGCACATGCGGTCAACACCTTCGCCGTATTCCTTCACGTATCCATAGTCCTTCAGGAAAGCTGCAATCTTCGGATTTCGGGAAAATGCGTATAGCGAATGTTTTCTTTTCTTACCATTCCGGCGAAAGTGCCGGGACTGTCTACTTCCAGCCTGTCATCAAACATCTTAATCTGGATATCCGTCCCCTTGATTCCATAGTCTCGGTGCGTAGCTGCATTAACTACAATCTCGGTACGTACAAACTCGCTGTATTCTGCCTCTGTGACAAAGATGCCATCATGTCCAAGGAATGTCTTTTCTTTCATTTGGATTTTGATAAAATCAACCGCTTTCTCCACCTGTTCAAGAATACGGCCTTCAAAAATCACATCTTTGACCACGTTCATATCCTTGCCGACCTTTGCCTCTGTGCCATCGTAACGGATAAAAGCACGCGGGAAGAATTGCTGCGGGTTTTTGCCGAGCAGTAGGATTGCCGCCACGGAAACCCGCTCTTTTCCCTCCTTTCCTGTGACGAGCTTCTTGTTCTCACGGACATACTCCTCCGGGGATTTCGTATATCCCCGCGCTCTCCCAGTACCCAGAAGCCCCCTGCTTCTGATATGCTTTTCAGGATTCCCGCCGCACCGGCTTCTACGAAGCCTGTCTTGACGGCTTCCTGGACTTTGCAAAAAAGCCTGATGATGAAATAATCGCATTATTAGCTTTCGCTAATTCTTTAGAAAGTGTTAAAAGAACTTTTATTTCCGAACTTGAAAGCCAATCTGAAAAATGATGCAGGTACATCCCCATACCTGGATATTTTAATGCTTGTCTGCAAATATTTTTTGTGATAAAGTGATATTACAATATCACTGGGAGGTATTTCTATGATCCATCGCTTAAAGAGATACGCAAGGCGCTGGGGCTCAATCAGACCGACTTCGCAAAGTACTTAGGGATTACCCAGACCGCATACTCCATGATTGAAAGCGGAAATCGGCCATTGGCTGATAAATATGTGAAGGTAATCTGTTCCTCCTGCGCAATCTGCCACGCTGACCTGTACTACCTCCGTCTCGTTAAAAGCAAAACCCTCCAGTCAGCGCATGACCTCCGCGATGGACTAAAGCGCAATCCCCTTGAGCTTCTGATAAAGAGCCTGAATTAAGGAACAAAGAGACAAATAGCGGATTCTACCTGAAAGTTAACGGTAGTGTGGTAAAATAGGAAATCAAAAATAACGGTAGTGCAGGAAATTGGCCTTAAAAAAATAACGGGAATTGAGTCGAAGACCCGCCGGAAAGGAGATGTATCATGTATAAAAGAAAAATATACGGCAAACTGTCCACATGGAAAGCCGAATCCGACGGTAAGACCGCCCTGCTTATAGAAGGTCCCAGACGGGTCGGCAAATCCACCATCGTGGAGGAGTTCGCCAAAAGAGAATACAAAAGCTATATCCTTATCGACTTCTCCACCGCTCCCGCCGGAATCAGAGAGCTGTTTTCGGATTTATCGGATTTGGATTATCTGTTCCTCCAGCTGCAGCTACAGTATAAAACCGATCTGCATGAACGGAATTCCCTAATCGTCTTTGACGAGGTACAGTTCTGCCCATCCGCCAGACAGGCTGTCAAAGCTCTCGTCCGGGACCACCGCTATGATTATATAGAAACCGGCTCCCTGATTTCCATACGGCGGAACGTGAAAGATATCCTGATTCCAAGCGAAGAGCGCAAAATCAACATGTACCCCATGGATTACGAAGAGTTCCTATGGGCAACCGGCGACGATACCACTGCAGGGCTGCTGCAGAAAGCCTTCGCTCTGAAAAAACCTCTCGGCGACCAGCTTAACCGAAAGCTGATGCGGAATTTCCGCCTGTATATGCTCGTAGGCGGAATGCCCCAGGCTGTAGCAGAATATATCGAAACCAATAATTTCAGAAAGGTGGATCAGGTGAAAAGAGATATCCTGGCCCTTTATGAAGATGACTTCCGGAAAATAGATCCTACTGGAAGAATCTCTCTTTTGTTCGATTCCATACCGTCGCAGCTTTCCCGAAACGCGTCCCGTTACCAGGTTTCCACTGTCCTGGAGCATGAGCGTGCCGATACGATTCTGGAACTTATTTCCGAGATGAAGGATTCCAGAACCGTTCTGGTCTCTTACCATACCAACGATCCCAATGCCGGGATGGCCACGACCCGGGATCTGCGGCGTTTCAAAATGTATCTTGCGGACACGGGGCTTTTTACCTCGCTTATGTTCAAAGACCGGGATTTCACGGAAAACAGCATCTACGAAAAGCTGCTGAGCGATACGCTCAGCGTCAATCTGGGATATCTCTATGAAAATATGGCAGCCCAGATTCTGGCCGCCAGCGGAAACGAGCTTTATTATTATACCTTTTTGAACGAAAAGACAAAGCACAACTACGAAATCGATTTCCTCCTGGCCCGGAAGAATAAAATCTGCCCCCTGGAACTGAAATCCTCAGGCTATAGAACCCATGCCTCGCTGGACGCGTTCACAGCGAAGTATTCAGACCGAATCCTGGAACGCTATCTGGTCTATACAAAAGATTTCAGAAAAGAGGAGGACATTATCTGTCTGCCCATTTATATGCTACCCTTTTTATAGGGGCATCTCCTTTTCCAAAAAGACCGCCGCACCAGCGTACCTAACGCCTGTGCAGCGGTCTTTCTTACTTTCCGTCCGCCACCCGCAGGGTCTGCGGGTGACTGGAGTTTACCGTCAATTTATACTGCTTAACGATTTCACTTGCCGTGAAACCGGACTGCAT
>NZ_CAPDXS010000065.1:0-27177 GCF_948601915.1 uncultured Acetatifactor sp.
GCCATACTTATTTCAACGACATGCCCCATCTGTTCGCGGAAATCTGCCGGGAGAACCAGGCGGAGGTGGAAGTGGCCATGCTGGCCCACGGCGGCAGGGGATGGGATTTCCACCTGGAGGAGCCGGAGGTGCGGTTCAACATACGCTACGGCGGCTACGATGCCGTAATCCTGCAGCACACGGCCCACCCCATGGGGGATCTGGATGTCATGGCCCGGTGCGGCAGGAAGCTGATCGACTGGGTCCGGGAGGCGGGCGCAAGGCCTATCCTCTACATGACCTGGACCACCAAAGAGGACGGGGAGACCGCACAGGACGCCATGAGTCAGGCTTACCTGTCCCTTCAGCGGGAGACCGGCTGCGAGGTGGCCCCTGTGGGGCAGAACTGGTGGAGATACCACAGAGAGCACCCGGAGACGGAGCTCTATGCGGCGGACGGGCAGCATGCCTCCGAAGCAGGCTCCCGGCTGGCTGCCGCCACCATTGCGGAAGTGTACCTGGGGCGGGAACCGCTCTGACGCGGGCATTCCCATCCCGTGGGACATGGAACGGCCCATGCCAAGCCCATGCAGGAGCCCGCGGGCTCTACCTGTAATACTGCCTCTGGGCCTCCCACATCTCCCGGTACAGCCCGCCCTCTTCCCCTGCCAGGGCCTCATGGCTTCCGTCCTGGACGATCCTGCCGTCCCGGAGCACCAGGATGCGGTCGCAGAACCGGCAGCTGGACAGGCGGTGGGAGATGAACATGGCCATCTTCCCCTCCACCAGCCTGCCGAATTTCCCGTAGATTTCGCTCTCCGAGAGGGGATCCAGGGAGGCTGTGGGCTCGTCTAAGATCACCATGGGCGCGTCCTTGTACAGGGCACGGGCGATGGCGATTTTCTGTCCCTCCCCGCCGGACACCTCCACGCCGTCCTCCTCCAGGTCGCGGCGCAGGGGCGTATCCTGTCCGTTCAGCCGCAGGCCCATCTCCGCCATGGCCTTCTCAACCCTCGCCCTGTCCGCCCCTGCCTCCATGGCGATGTTCTCCCCCAAAGTGGCCGCGAAGATCTGGTAATCCTGGAACACCACAGACAGGAAGTCCGTGTACGCCTCCCGGGAAATCTCCCGGATGTCCACCCCGTCCAGCAGGATGCGCCCCGATACAGGCTCGTACAGGCGGCAGATCAGCTTGATCAAGGTGGACTTGCCGCTGCCGTTGGGCCCCACCAGGGCCACCCGCTCCCTGCCGGAAATCCGCAAATCCACATGCTCCAGCACCATCCGGTCAGACCCCGGATAGGCGAAGGAGACGTCCCTGAACTCCAGCGTGTGCTCCTCCCCGGACGGCAGGCCCCGCGCACCGGAATCCGCCTCCTTTACGGCCTCCGTCAGGCCGAAGATGACCTGTTGCCTGGTACAGTTTCCGTACAGCTCGCTGGCCAGCCCGATCAGCCGCCGTACCGATTCCAGAAGCTGCTGCACCACACCGGCGTACCAGATGATGCTGCCCGCCCCCAGCCCTCCGGCCATGGCTATGGCGCTCACCGTCAGATAGACCATAGCGCTGATGGCCACGGAGGAAATGTCCCCCGCAAGGCCGGGCTTCAGCTCCATCCGGCCCTGATGGGCGATCAGGTGCCCGAAACCGGCCGTCTGCTTTCTCTGCTCCCGCCGCAGCTTCTCCTGCATGCCGTACAGCCGGATATGCTTGCCCTTGGGGTAATTCGCTATCACCTGGCCAAGCAGGTACATGGCCACCTTGTTCCGCTTCACCACTTCCTCCATGAAGCCCACCATGTCCTGGGCGTTCCGCTTCCGCTGCCAGACAATGTATCCCGTGGACAGGAGGATCAGCACGAACAGCCCCAGAATCAGCATCCCCACCAGGAAAGCCGAATCCCCCAGCCCCCGCACCGCCCCGAACAGGCGCAGAAAGGAGACGCAGGCCACCAGCACGGAAAAGCCGCTCCTCACCATGGCGTAGGCCTGGTTCAGGGTGCCCATGGTCAGGTCATAGGTCCGGTCGTTCTGCCAGATCTGCTCCAGGGTCTCCACGAAGTCCTCTTTCTCCAGATACCAATAGGGCAGCCGGAACACATGTTCCACCACAAAGCACCAGTATCGGTAGCGCAGGCGCTGCTGCCTGTAGTCCTTGTGCCGGACTGCCAAAAGCCGCAGCCAGTGCAGGGCGCCGTAGCCGCCTGTCATGACAAGGGTGGCGGACAGGATGGATTCCGGCCCGGCCCCCGCCACCAGCAGGTTCAATATGGTGGAGGATATCAGCAGCACGCCGAACCCCTCCAACGTCTCCAGCAGCGCCGCGGCCACCAGCATCGGATAGAATCCCCTGTCCATCCTGCCGAAAAATGCCAGTATGTCCCTAATCCGTTTCATCCCAAAAATCTCCTATTCCAGTCCTTATTTCTGTTCTTGTTCCGATTCTTATTCCGGTCCTCATTCTTATTCTGATTCTTATTCCGATTCCGCATCTGTGTTTTCCCGATAATACTTGCTCTGTTCATGGAACATACGGGCATAAACGCCCCCCAGGGCCAGAAGCTCCCTGTGGGAGCCCTGCTCCAGAATCCGCCCCTCCTCCAGCAGCAGGATCCTGTCGCAGAATCCCGTGCTGGCCAGCCGGTGGGAGATGAAAAAGGAGGTCTTCTCTTTGGTGAACGCATTGTACTTTCCGTACAGCTCGCTCTCCGCCAGAGGATCCAGCGCCGCCGTGGGCTCGTCCAGCACCAGCACCGGGGCCTCCTTGTACAGCGCCCTGGCCAGCAGGAGCTTCTGCTCCTCCCCGCCGGAGAGGTTCTCCCCGTCGTCCTGGATTCCCTTCACCAAGGGCTGGTTCAAATCGGGAAAACGCTCGCTCAGTCCCGCCTTCTCCAGGCATTCCCGCACCCGCTCCACATCCGCCTCCCCCGCCACCGCCACGTTCTCCAGCAAAGTGAAGGGCAGCACCAGCATATCCTGGAACACTGCGGAGAACATGCCGTAGAGCTCCCCAGCCTCCCTCTCTGAAGTCGGCACACCGTCTATCAAAATGCGTCCTTCCGTTGGCTGATAGAACCCGCACAAAAGCTTCACCAGCGTGGTCTTCCCCGCGCCGTTGGCCCCCACCAGCGCCAGCTTCTCCCCGGGGCGGACGCAGAAGTCGATATCTCTCAGCACAGGCTCCCCGCTGCCCGGGTAGGCGAAGGTCACATGCTCGAAGCGGATCTCCGGGGCAGGACGGTCCGCCAGGTTCCAGACGGCGCCGCTCCCTCCCTCCGGCAGATAGGCCAGGGCCTCCCGCACCGCCCCCACGTCCAGGCTGCACTGCCTGACGATGCCGTAGGACTGCACGAAGCTGTTCATGAACTGGGTGAACTGGATCACCGCGCCGGAGTAGAAGGTGAAATCCGCCACGCCGATCTTCCCCCGGGCGATCTCACCGGCAATCCACCCCAGGGCGAACCCGTTCTGCAATACCAGCATCAGAGCCGAGACCCCGTCCGCCCCCAACTGGCGGCGCAGCATCTTCCGGGCCCAGAGCAGCCGCTTTCGGACCGCCTCCTCCATCTTCTCCAGGAAAAAGCCTCCGGCCTTGTACAGGCGCACATCCTTCCCCATTCGGGCCGTAGTGACGTTCCGGTAGATATAATCAATCTGTCTGTCGTAGGGCAGCCAGTTCTCCCGCTTTCCGAAGGCATAGCGGCTCAGCCGGTTGCCGATCATCCCCGGCACCACACAGGTGAGCACCAGGATTGCCAGCACCGCGGGATGCAGGATGCCCAGGATGGCGGAAAAGGTGAACACGCCCATGGCGCTGATGCCGAAATCCCGCAGGCCGAATACCATCCCGGCCACGCCCCTTGTCCTGCCGTCGGAATAGATGTAGTCCCCCGCCTCCCCCATTTTCGTCTGCCACGCCGGATCCTCCGTCAGGGCATAGGGGCAGGCCATCATCACGTCCTCCAGCGCCAACCCGATCTCCAGTCGGCCTATGCCGGCCTTTTCGCCGTATTTCATGCCGCTGACCGTGGAAAGAACGTTCAGCACCGCGATGCCGAGGGCCAGCGCCCCCACCCACAGCGCCAGCCTGGGGAACGCCCAGCCCTCCGTCACGGCCTGTACCACCACCCTGGGCAGGTACACGCTTAAGAGCGGGGCCAGCAGCAGGGCCGCCATGCTTATCAGAAGATAGGCGAAGATGGAACGGGTGCTGCGGAAATAGAGCCTGCACACATATCGGATATTTTGAAACAACATTGTCATGCCTCCAAAATTCTTTTCTCGATTTTGGCGATCGTCAGTATAAATCATACAAAAGGAGAAGGGCCTTTGCAACCACTTCTCCTTTTTCCGTCGGTTTTTCTCTTTATTCCGCATTCCGCTGCACCAGGATCACCTTCTGCCGCACCTGGCCATCCTCCTGCCACAGCCTGCTGCTCCCCTGGTACTTTTCCACGATCTGCCCCACGCTCACCAGGCCCAGGCCGTGGACGGCTCCGTCCCCTTCCTTCCCGGGGCTGCTGCCCGGCTCCTGTCCGGGCCGATAGTTCCCGGAATTGGTCATCTCGATCTCCCAAAGCTCCCCCCTGGCAAGGAGCATCACGGATATGCTCCGGGGCATGGGCGCTTCCCTGCAGGCCCGGATGGCATTGTCCAGAAGGTTCAGCAGGAGCGCCGTCATGTCCATCTGGGCGATGCCCCGGGGGCTGCCCACGATCTGATAGGAAAAGGAAATCCCGGCCTCCCTGCAAGCCTCCCTTTTCGCCATCATGATATAGGAGAGCTCCCGCTCCCCGCCGATCCTGCGGCCCTGGCGGCTCACCCTGGACTGCTTCAAGTCTTCCAGGTAGGCCCTGGCCTCCGCCGGGTCGCCCTCCTCGTACAGCGCCGCCACCATATCCAGGTGGTGCCGGAAGTCATGCTCAAATATCTGCATCCGGCGGAATTCCCTGTCCGCCGCCTGCCGCCAGTCCCGGGCTCCGCCCGTGAAGGATGCACCGGCCGCCGCGGCCGGTGCATCTCCCCCCTTTTTCCGCCGCTTTCCCGCCAGGCTCCGGACGGCTTTCTCCGGAGGGCCAGCCGCGGGCGCTTCCGGATTTTCCGGCTCCTCCGCGCCGCCGGGATTTCCCGCGCTTCCCGGATACCCCGGCCACTCGCCCCTGCCATTCGCCCAGAAGGCCCGCTCCAGCTCCTGCCTGGCGCAGAAAACCTGCTGGCAGGCCAGCAGTCCCCCGGCCGTCAGATACAGGGCCAGCCCCATCACCCGGTCCTGCCAGGGCCGTGCGTACTCGATGCTGCCCAGGAATCCCGCAAGCAGCCACATTAATGTCAGCGCCGCCGTCCACAAAGGATGCAGCCCTCCCCTGCCCAGCAGATGCAGCGCCGCCATCAGGATAAGGGCCGCGGCCAATGCCGCCTGCGCTTCTCCCGGGAAATACGCGCTTTCCCCAATACTCCCAAGCGGTTCCCCGCGCATCATCCATATCCGCAGACCTGCCGCGGCGGGATTCCCTGCGCCCATTTCCCCTGTCGGCATCTGCGCTGCCAGCCCTGCCGCCAGCTCTGTCTCCCTTCCGGCCAGGAGCCCTGCCAGGCCCAGCCCAGCCCCCAGGCCCTCTGCCAGAGCCAGCGCCATGAGCCAGAGGCCCCCTGCCAGGAAACCCTCCTCCCGCCGCCCCTCATGGAGCCAAAATCCTGTCAGCATAATCCACAGGGCCGTCAACAAAGGAACGGCAGGCCGTATCCCCGGCAGAAAGAACCCGCCCAGGGCCAGTGCCGCGGTTCCTGTCCCCGCCCGCAGCCAGCCCCTGCCGGTGCCGAAAAAGCAACAATGAAATCCCGCCGCCACGATTCCCTCTAACATTTCATCAAATACTCCATATAAGCCTTCCGCACGCCCTCTCTCCGCTCCCTGGCCACCGCAAGCTGCTCGCCGCTTGCCAATACTACCGCCTCCCGCTCCATCCGGACGATGTACAGGGCGTTCACCATGCAGTTGCTGTAGATTCTTAGGAACCCTTTGGGAGACAGCTCCGCCTCGAACTGCTTCATGGAGCCGGTCTCGGAGAAGCTGCTGCCGTCCTTCAGGGTAAACTGCACCTCATGGTCGTATATATATTTCAGGTACACCACCTGGTTCAGCTCCACGATTCTGTCCCGGTTCTTTTTCCGGGTGACGAAGACAGGATTCTCCCTGCCCTTTTCCAGAATCCGCCTCAAAGCCCTGGGCAGCTCCTCCGCCAACTGCCCCTTCGGCACGAAGGCCGCGGGCTTGAACCGGAAGGCCTCCAGCACCAGCTCCATGTGTTCGGTGATGAACACGATTTCGCATGCTTCATATTGTTTTTTCAATACAAGGGCCAGTTCGTAGCCTCCGGTCCCCGGCATCTCGATGTCCAGCAGCACCAGGTCGTAGGGCTGCTTCCAGAAAGCCGCCTGCAGGGCCTCCCCCGTGCCGAACACATCCGCCTGCAGGCCCAGCTTTTCCAGCACCTCCAGGGCTGCCGCCTGGTCCCCTGGCGAATCATCGCACAGCCCGATCCGCATGTCCCTCATCCCTGCGCTCCCTCCTAGAAAAACTCCAGCTCGTCGTCCTCTCCGTCAAATCCGGCAAACAGCTCTTCCAACTGTTCCTCATACTCGTCCAGGGCCTTCTGGATGCGCTTCTCTTCCTCCTTCTTTCCCGCCGCCTTATAATAGGTAGCCGCCGCCGTAAACAGGATATCGTTTTCATCCGTGCATTCCGTGTCCTCATGGATATGCTGCCGTATCAGCCCTTCCGCCGCCTCCATATTCCGGATCTCAAGGAATGCATAAATCCCCGCTGCCACCGCCACATAATCGTCCGGCTCCTGATCCAGCCACTTTTCGCAAAATGCCACCGCCTCCTCCGCCCTGTCCAGGCTCTTCAATGCCGAAACCTTCAGGAATCTGATGTCTGACGGCTTCTCCTCCTCCCAGCGAAAGAGCCCGATCAGTTCATCGCATACCTCCAGCAGCTTCTCCTTGCTCTCCCGCATGTCCAGATCGTCCAGGTAATCCTCCAGCCATCCCTGTACGTCATATTCGTAATCCGTCTCCTCGTCCAGCGCATACAGCTCCGCCGCGTATTCCGGCTCTTCCCTTCTCTCCGCGGCCACTGCCTCCTTCAAGGCTTCGAATGCCTCGTCCCAGCAGTTAAGGCTCTTCTCCAGCCCTGCCAGGTCCATGTAGCACTTTCTTGTCAGTTCCCCGAACTTCTTCCACTTTCTGCTCATACTTTGCTTCCTCCTTGGTCATCGCGATTTTTCCGTTCCATACTGGTCAATGGCCGCAGATGGAGCCGGACATCTACCACCGTTCCAGTATAGCATGTTCCCTTGTGCTTGGCAAACATCCGAAAAAAATCCCTTTCTGATCCGCCAACTCCTGTAGGTCCTCTTTCCCCAGCCTATCTTCGAGCACAAACAATCTGCCATTTATACTGCGCATCGGCTAAATTTGCAATGCAACCCGACTGCAGACCGCCAGCCAAGCGCTTTCCCGAAGACACCACTGCAAATCCTAGCGGTCTGCAGTATAAAACTTTTCGCAGAAACAACAAAAGGGCTCGATAATATTTTTACTCATTCCTTTGGAGAAACTCATCAATTGCTTCAAAAGCCTTTTTCGCAAAATTGACCTTGGTGTCGAATATCAGTTCGCCATTCTCTGTGATTTTAATCTCCGCGATAATAAAGTCATGATCCTCTGCCCCCTCATCCTCTCTTCTGATTCTGCCGCCCAGGGTCGTCCATATGACTTCAATATCCTCAGGCCCTATCTCCCCCTCAGGCTCCACCGTAAACTGCGCGCCATCAAAAAATTCCGCATCCGATTCCGCATTGATGACCAATAAATCCCCCATCCTGTATATCGTAACAGAATCGAATCCCTCCCTTGAACTCATGAGCAGCTCTCCGCCAATGACTGATATGGGGAATGGATTCTCATGGTTCCCTGCGTCATTCCTCTTCAATAATACGATGCATCCTAAAAGCAGCAATATCAGTATACATGTAGCTCCTGTCCGTTTATCCATCTCACCACCTCAATCCCTTCCCGCATCTCCGCCCTGCCGCCAGGCTAATTGCATGGCTGGAACTCATGCGTGCAGATAACAGTATAGTACGCCTCCTGGCCGCGCACCGACTTCTCTTCCGTACCCACGTCCTCGCCGCATGCCCAATATGAGCCGTCCGACTTCTGAATCACTGTATTATTAAAATGTCTTGGAAAGACACCCTCAGATTCTGCCATGCCGTCATATTCCATATTATATTTCTGTTTTCCCAGCCAGGTCATTACCGCATCTTCTGTGCCTGGCTCTAAGTCATAGCCCACTTCAAGGTCTGTCCACACCATGACCACATCCTCCGCCACCATCGTCGGCTCGCCGATTGGGGCCGGGTCCTCAACACCGCAATTCCCGGACATGTTGTACCCCCAGGTCCAGACTGTCCCGTCCCGAAGCAATGCCGCATGGTTGAACCAGCCTCCGGTGACCAGCACCGCGTCTTCTAAAATCTTTTTGGGATTTTGCAAATAATAGACATTCATCGAATAATAGGCGCCCTCAAAATAAACGGTTCCCCAAGTCCAGACCGTCCCATCCGTTGTCAGACACACAACGTCCGTCCTGCCGCAGCATGCATAGGCCACATCCTCCATAAGGAGAATCGGCTCTGTCACTGTATAATGTTCTCCGTTCGTATATCGCCCCCAGTCGAATTCCTCGTACTGCTGCAGGGCCCCGCACCCGGCATTCCCCATGCCGTAGAGCTTATGGTCCTCCGTCAGGAAAATGGCGAACCCATTCTGGGAATAGTCTACATGGACGGCCCCCTCCGCAATCTTCACCATTTCATCATGGAACTCATAGCCCTGCGTCCTCTGCCCCAATTGCCCGTACTCATTCCCCCCGTTCCCCCATAGCACATTGTCCCCATCAATATAAAAGAGGTTATGCGGACCTGCCTTATGCGTGGCATAGTGCTCCCTGATGTCCAGGGAGACGTTCAGCGGCTCTGGGGCCTCCGGCTCATCGGGCTTACCGGGTTCGGGCCTGTCAGGCTCTGGCGCGTCCGATTCTAATCCGTCCGGCCCCTCAGATTCGGGGGCATCAGCCCCGGTCCCGGCCGGTTCCGTCCCATCTGCTTCAGGTCCGTCCTGCATCCCCCTGTTTGCAGCCACCTCTGTTCCGGCCTCCGAATCGCCCGTGTCCGGAACCAGCGTCTTATGGGTCGTTGCCAGGCATACGATAAGGATGACGGCCCCGGCAGCCAGCACCGCTAATGCGCCCTTCCCGGTCTTCCTGAAGGATGCCAGGTTCCTGATCCTGCCCTTTGTGTCCCCTTCCCCGAAGTCCACCGGAATCCCCCGGATGGCGGGGCGCTGTGCGGAAAGGGCCAGCAGGGACGCGGAATAGTCCGCCCGGATGCCTTCCCCCAACCTTTTCACAACCGCCTCGTCGCAGCTCATCTCCATGTCCCTGCCGGAAAGGACGAACGCTGCCCATACCAGCGGGTTGAACCAATGCACGCACAGCGCGGCGAAGGCCACGGGCCTGACGATATGGTCCAGCCGCCTGATATGGAGCCTTTCATGCAGGACGATGTATTCCTGCTCCTTCCCGCTTAGGCCCTCCGGCAGGTATATTTTGGGCCTTATGATGCCCATGACGAAAGGGGACATCCTTCCGTCTACGATATAGATATTCTCCTTCAGGGGAATGGATGCCGCTACCCTGCTGCGGATTCTGGCAGTGGATACCAGAAAATACAGGAGCATGATGCCTGCCCCGGATATCCACACATATTTTCCATATAAGAGGAACATCTCCTGCCAGGAAGGCTCCGCGGCCCTGGCATCTCTCTCTGGCAGGGATTCCATGGGAGCTGTCGGTCCGGATCCGGACTTTTCCTGTTTTTCCTGCCCTTCCGCCTTTCCCTGGCTCTCCTTTGCCCTACTGCCCGTATCGGCCACGGCTGCCTTGTCTGCCTGTTCCGCCGGGGCCCCTTCTTTTTCCGCTGCATACTCATAGAGCACAGGCTCTAGGCTCGGAACCAGGCTGATTCCAAGCTCTAAGGTGGCCGGGCAGAGGAGCCTGAACAGGACGACGCTCCAGAGCATATAGGAGATGCACTTGGGGAACCGTCTCAGGAAAATGCGCGCAATGCATACCACCACGATAATCATGCCGGCCGTCCGGCTCATATCCAGCACCTTCAGGAAAATCTGCTCCAGCATATGCCTACCCCCTCATGGAATCGATAATGCCCTGAATCTCCTCAATCTCCTGCTCCGAAAGCTTCTTCCTGGTGCCGAACGCTGCCAGGAAAGCAGGCAGGGAGCCGCCGAACGCCTCCTCCACATACTGCTGGCTATGTCGCGCGTAGAACTCCTTTCTGGATACCAGGGAAGTGACCGTCCCGTTCTGGTTCTGGAAAAGCCCCCTCTCGCACAGCCTCTTCAATACCGTAAACGAGGTTGTCTTCTTCCATTTGAATTCCCTGTCTGCCAGCTTCGCAAGGTCTCCTGATGAAATCGGCTCATTGTCCCAGATTATATCCGCAAATCTCGCTTCTGCCGTCCCCATTCTCAATTCGCCCATGCTGCCGCCTCCTGTCCTACAAGTTGTAGTGTTTTTATATTACATCTTGTAGAATCATATGTCAATAAAGAAAACCATCAATAGTTTCTGAGTCCCTGGTCAGGGACAGGGACTCTGCGGAAATTCATACAGCCTCTAATCGGGCTTCAGTGGACAAACCTGAAATGTCTTTAGAACTTCTTATAGACCAGTCATTGCCGAGGCCTCTCTGCATCCTCTGCCGTCTTGAACGGTAAAATATATTCGTAGCTTACAAGCCTCCTGCCATACAAATTTATCCTGACACCGTCCTCCATCCATTCAGCCTCATATTTCGGAGGGCCGCCTTCATCGGAAATCTGTGCACGGAACCAGACAATATAAGGATTTTCGGCTTTGTTCTCGCAGAGCTTCACTTTAAAAAAGGAAACCGCGGAATAAAGCCCATTTGGAGCAGTTTTTCCTTCTATGACCAGCTCATATTTCCCATCCGGTGAAAACTCACGGAACATCTCGTCCCCCAGCCCTCCCTAAAAGCAGAAAGTAAGATATATAAAACGAATACTGTTATCACAAATTCAACAACAAGCAAGATTTTCAAAGTTTTAGTCTTCATATACATTCCCTCACAATACATAATCCATTATTGTTCCGTTTCTACTCTAAATGGTAAAGTATAGTATAGAGCTTCTTGCCCATGCAAAACTATCCGGACACCATCTTCCTCCCATTCAATCTCACATCTGGCAAAATCAGAAATATCAACATCGAACGCTTTATAACCTACAGAATCATTATCACTAAGCACCACCTGAATATGGTCAATCGGATGAAATAAAAGAATCTTTGAACTTTTGTGAACGAGTAACGTATAAGCCCCATCCGGCGAATTTTCACATATTAATGTTGTTCTCTCACTACTTATTATAAACTCTAAGCAAAGCCACCCCAAGGCTAATACCATTGCAATGGACTGAATCAATAAAAGAATTTTCAAAGTCTTTGGCTTCATAGTCGCCCCCCATATATGACTTTCCGATAACTTATACTGCTTAACGGTTTCACTTGCCATGAAACCAGACTGTATAACCTGTACATATAGTTTTGCTTTTCACTTGTCGCTTTCTGTTCTACAAGTTGTAGTATTTTCATATTACATCTTGTAGAATCATATGTCAATATATTTATGATAAATCCCCTCTATGTAGGCCACTAAAATAAAGGCTACTGTTGCATATCATTTCTACACAACAATAGCCTTTATCACTTTATGTCAGAAGCCGGCGTCCACAGCCTCTCCTTATTGCCCGGCCAGCCACTCGTTAAGCTGCCTCTGGTTCTCCTCGATGATCTTGTTCATGCCTGCGTTCTCCAGGTCCTTCAGGAACTCGGGGAGCACGGTGTCCACGTCCACGGTGCCGTACTCCAGCTGGGTCAGGTACTTGGCGATGACATTCTTCACTGTGGACTGCTCTGTCTCCACGCTGCTGGCATCGAACTTATAGCCGTACACCTTGGAGGTGTGGGCAACGGTCTCGGCCAGATAGTCCTTGCGCTGCTGATAGATATCGGGGGTTGTAGGCGGGCTGATGAACCACTGGGCCCCGTCGCCCCATACGCCGTACATGTTGCTGTACTTCTTCTCCGCGCTGCCGTTGAACTCGATCACGCCGTTCTCCGCGTCGGTGACAGTGTAATCCTCTCCCTCTACGCCGTTGGCCAGCACATTGGAGAACTCGCCGTCGGTGAACAGGAGGTTCAGCACTTCCATGGCCTTCTCGGGATTGGCCGCATTGGTGGGGATGAAGAACAGCACGCCCGTATACACATTCGTAGTCATCCAGGTAGGGCACAGGTCAATCTGCACAACCTCCGTTCCGGCCTCCAGCTCGGTGTTCTCCCTGGTTCCGGGGGTGCTCATGCCGATGTAGGTGGCAGCCTTGGCCGCCGTGAACAGGTCGTCCCCGGCCTCGTCGGAGGTGGCGGCGTCCTTGGAGATATAGCCCGCCTGATACCATTTCCGCATCCAGTCCAGATATTCCCTGTACTCCTCCGTGGCGTACAGGTTCTCCACGGTGGTCTCCTCCAGCGCGTTCACCACCACGCCGCTGGATTCGCCCACACCCAGATTGTCATAATTCCTTACGAAGAAGAAATTGGATTTGCTCCTGTCCTTTCCGGACACGCCCAGGGCGGTATACTCGGGGAACTTCTCATGGATCTGGGACAGCAGGCTGTCCAGCTCCTCATATCCGATATATCCCTCCACGTCCATGCCTGTGGTATCCAACTGGTCGAACACGTCCTTGCGCATGTACAGCGCGCCGCCGTTTCCGGGGGCAGAGGGGATGGTGGGGATGCCGTAGAGCTGTCCCTTATACCTACCCGCTCCCAGGAAGGATTTGTCCTTGTCCTTTTCCAGCATATCCTTTCCGAACTCGGCGATCAGATCGTCCAGGGGCTGGAATCCCCCCGCGTTTATCATGGCCAGGTAGTCCTGGAACACCGTGCAGATGATGTCCACGTCCTCCCCCGAGGCAAACCACTTGTTGTAGGTGGCAGCCTCGTCCGCATGGGCCACGGGCACCAGCTCTATGTTACAGCCGATCTTGGCCAGGGTCTGCTCGTTCAGGGCCGCCTCCACCCTGTCCAGCCCGTCCGGTTCCACGCCGCCGGTGATGTATGTCATCCTTACGGTGACGGCGTCTCCGGAAGCGGCGGGCTGCTGCTCAGCGCTTCCTTCCTCCTGGCCTCCCTCCTGGGAATCCCCGGATTCCTGCGCGGAGGATTCCGCCTGGGAACTCCCCTGGCTGCCTGTGCTCCCCCCATTGTCCGGCGACCCGCAGGCTGTCAGCAGCGCGGCGCTCATGGCCACTGCCAAAATCTTAGTCAGCAATCTTTTTCTCATACTTTCCTCCTTATTGAACCTCACCACTGTTGCTATTTATAAACCGCTTCTCCGGAAAGGATACAGTATACAGTATGTACAGCTTTCCGGGAAGCCATTTATCCTGTCCCATGGGAGCCGGCCGTCAGCCCTTCACCGCCCCCAGCGTGATCCCTTTCACGAAATACCGCTGGAAGAAGGGATAGATGATCAGCATGGGCAGCACCCCCAGCACCGCGATGGCCATCCGCGCCGTCAGGGTAGGGATGTCCGATTTATTGATATAAAGTCCACTGCCTGCCATAGATGTCAGCGCCGCGATATTGTTGTTGATGGCATTGAGCACGTTCTGGATGGAGTACAGCGCCGGGTCGTTGAGATAGTACAGCCCGTTGGTCCAGTTGTTCCAGTAGGCCAGGGCCATCATCAGCCCCACTGTGGCCAAAATGGGCTTGGACAGGGGCAGCACGATCAGCCGGAAGATCGACATCTCGCCGGCCCCGTCCAGCTTGGCGCTCTCAAGCAGGGATTCCGGTATGCTGGTGGCAAAGTAGTTCCGCACCAGCATCACCTGGAAAGCGTTCACCAGCAGGGAGGGCACGATCAGGGCCCAGATGGTGTCCGCGATGTGCAGATACTTGGTATAGATCAGATAAGTGGGCACCAGCCCGCCGTTGAACAGCATGGTGAACACTACGAAAAAGTTGAAGAATCCCTTCCCCGGGATGTCCTTGGTGAGCCCGTAGCCCAGCAGGGACGTGACAGCCAGTCCCACAGCCGTCCCCACCAGCGTGGTAAAGATGGTGATCCCATAGGCCCGGAAGATCATGTCGCTCTGCTGCATGATGTACTGGTAGGCCTCCATGCTGAACACCGGCGGAAGGAACCGGAAGCCCGATACCACCGCCGCCTTCTCGTCCGTCAGGGAGGAGGATATCAGCAGGATAAAGGGCAGCACCGCTGCCAGGCTCAGAATAGTCAGCACTATGTTCGCAATCAGTCGTATCCTTTTATCGTCTTTTCCTGTCATAGCTCTCCTCCCCCTAGAATAATGCGCTCTCTCTGCTGTATCTGCGCACGATTGCATTGGCCGCCAGCACCAGCGCGAAGCCCACGATGGACTGGTAGAAGCCCGCCGCCGAGGACAGCGAGATATTGCCCTGCTGCATCAGCGCATTGTACACATATGTATCGATGGTCTGGGTCACATCGTACAGCGCCCCCGAGTTCCTGGGCACCTGGTAGAAAAGCCCGAAATCGGAATAGAAGATGCTCCCGATGTTCATGATCAGCAGCGTGATCACCGTGGACTTCAGCAGCGGCAGCGTGATGAACCTGATCTGCTTCCACTTCCCGGCCCCGTCGATCCTGGCCGCCTCATAGTATTCTTTGCTGATCCCCACGATGCTGGACAGGTAGATGACCATGGAGAAGCCCACGCTCTTCCACAGATAGGCCAGCACCAGCAGGAAGGGCCAGTACCTCTTCTCCTGATACCATACAATCGGTTCCCTGCCCAGAGGCGCCAGGATGCCCTGATTCACCATGCCGGTCTCGGCGCTGAGGAAGGCGAACACCAGGTAGCTGACGATGACCCAGGAAATCATGTAAGGGAGCAGGATCAAGGTCTGGTACAGCCTGCTGGAGAACTTGGACGTGATCTCATTGAGCAGGATGGCCACCGTGATGGACACCACCGTCCCCACCACGATGAAGGCCAGGTTGTACAGCACCGTGTTCTTGGTCATGTTCAGGGCCTCGGAGGAGGCGAACAGATACCGGAAATTGGCAAAGCCCGCCCAGTCGCTCCCCAGGATGCCCTTGTTCCAGTTGATCTTCTTGAAGGCGATCACCAGCCCGAACATGGGCGCGTAATTGTTGACGCACAGGTAGATGATTCCCGGAAGCATCATGCAGTAGATCGGCAGGGCGTTCCTCCAGTTTCTCTTCTTTTTCTTCTTCATCCTCGTCCCTTCCCTCCGTTGGCAAAAACAATCTGACAAAAAAGCCACCGCAATTAGTACGGTAACTTTATTATATACATTTTCACAAAAAATAATAGAAATTATCCGGACAAAAATGGCAATCTGCCGTTCAATCCGACAAATTGCCATTCTCCGCCCTCGCCTCCTTCTGCATGAACTCCCGGGGCGTCATCCCATATCTCTTCTTGAAGACCTTGGTGAAGTAGCTGTAGTTGTCATAGCCGCACTCGTAGGCGATCCTGGAGACGGACGCTCCCCCTGCCTTCATCAGCTCCCCGGCCAGGAACATACGCTCCTCCACGATATAGTCCCCTATCCCTATCCCCTCCTCCCGCTTGAACAGCTTCGAAAGGTAATCCGCGGAGATGCAGAACCGTTTGGCCATCTGCTCCATGCGCAGGTCCTCCTTCAGATGGGCGGTGATGTAGGACTTCACCTGGCCGATCAGCTCCTTTTTGTTCACGGTGGAGAGGGGGCTTTCCTGTTCTCCGGAAATCTGCTTCATCCACTCCCTGCCGAAGGCCTGGTATCTGTCCTTCTCCTGGCTCTCCGCAATCTCCCGGCAGACGCCTAAGAGCTTCTCCTCCAACTGCCCATAGATAATCGGTTTCACGATGAAATCCTTGCATCCCAGCGACACTGCCCTTTTCGCGTAGTCAAACTCCTCATGGCAGGTCATGATCATGCTCACCGTGGAGGGCTGCTTTTCCTTCACCCATTCCAGAAAGTCCAGCCCGGACCCGTCCGGCAGCTCGATGTCGCAGAGCACTATGTCTATCCTGGTCAGGTCGAACTGCTGCAGGGCCTTCTCCAGGGAGGTGGCCTGGCAGACGGTGTCGATCCCGATATCCTCCCAGCAGACTCCGGCCATGATGCCGTTCAGGATCTCTTTTTCATCCTCAACAATCAGTAGATTCATTCCTCTTTCCCCTCTACACGATCCGCGGGAATTCCATCCAGACCTGGGTCCCCTCCCCCTTCCGGGAGGTGATGCGGAAATCCGCCCTGTCCCCGTAGAAGCTGCGCAGCCTCTTGACGCAGTTCCAGATCCCCACATGCTGTCCCCGGCTGTCCTCGATGATCTCCCCGGCCATGATCTTCCGCACCAGCTCCGGCTCCATCCCCCTGCCATCGTCGCATACGGCGATGCGCAGCATCTCCCCCTCTCTGCGCAGTATGACGAATATCTCTATCTCCTCGTCCGGCTTTAATGCATATTTCGTACTGTTTTCCACGAAATTCTGTATCATCAGGGGCGGTATCCGCTCTTCCATCAGCTCCTCCTCCACATCGAACATGACGAAGAAGGCGTCCGGATGCCGCACTCTCTGTACCTGGCTGTAAGTCTTCACGAACTCGATCTCCGAACGCACCGTGACGGATTCCGAGGTATTGCGCAGGGCGTACCGGAAATATTTCGACAGGTTGTAGGAGAAATCCCTGATTTCCTCGGTCTTGCCGTTGAAGGCCAGGCTGTTGATCACGCTGAGGGAATTCAACAGCAGATGGGGATTGATCTGGAGCTTCAGGTTGATCAGCTCGTCCTTCTCCTTCTCCAGCTTCAGCTCATAGGCCTCTATCTTCAGGTCCTGGCTGTAGTCCAGCATATGGTTGAAGGCCTGCTCGATATTGGAGAACTCCCTGGTATGGGAGAATTCCTGAATCCTGTACTCGATATTGCCGTCCAGGATCTCCTGCATGGCGGAGGAGACCTTCCGCATGGGCACCAGGAACCATTTCTTGATGGCGATCAGGAACACCGGGATGAATGCCGCCAGCAAGGCCGTCATGAACAGGAAGGCCTTCGCCCTGAGGGAGACCCCGCTGCGCATGGCGCCCTCGGGAAAATAGAGCCGCAGCTTCACGGGAATCACGGAGAATCCCTCCTCCACCATGGTAAGCCCGCGCCCGTCCCCAAATCCCTCCCCGCTCAAAGCCACCTGCCTGTCCCCTTCCAGCACCAGCGCCAGCATATCTCCCTCGCCCAGCCCCATGTCGAGCTGCTCCCGCAGCCCGTCCAGGCAAATCAGGAATCCGATCTCCAGGTAAGCGTTCCGATAGCCGCAGATCAGGTACTTCCCCTCCCCGCACTCCACCACGCAGGGCTCCAGGTAAGGCTTGTCCAGCGGAATCCGGGTCTGCAGATATTCCTGGGCATCGATGGATATCTGGTCCTTTCTCTTCGACATATAGATATCTTCATTGTGGGGAATGTAGACATAGAAGCCGGACACCAGCGGGAAGTAGCTCATCAGATTGGACAGCTCGTCATTCAGCCAGACTCTGGCCTGCTGATACCGGGTATCCGTGGCCTCCCGCCACAGCGCGGCGTAGGAATTGTCCTTGTACAGCAATAGCTGGAGATAATTCTTCACCCCTTCCAGGCTGGTGTCGTACTGCTCCACCAAAATATTCATGCCTGTCTGCTTCGCCGTCAGCACCTGCTTCCTGGCTTCCTCCAGGTTGGCGCGGCTGGCCGCCAGGGACAGCCCCACGGCAGGGATGCTGATCAGCAGGAACAGGGACAGAATCTGGAATCTGAAGGTGTGTATGAAATGCTTCACTCTGCGTCTCCTTACATGCCCCGGGGCAGCCGACAGCCAGCCGCCTTGTCCGCAGACGGCCCGGGGCGGCAGGCTGTTGGGTCATGGCGCTCAGCTCTGTCGGGCGATTCCAGCCTCCTCGAAGAAGCCGGCCTCCTGCAGGGCTTTGATATACCTTGCCAGCGCGTCCTGCCAGGTGGGCAGACGGTGGAATCCGTTCTCCACCAGCTTCTCCTTGTCCATCCGGCTGTTGGCCGGGCGCTTTGCCTTCGCCCCGTACTCCTCCGTGGTCACGGGCACCACGTTCATCTCGATGCCCGCCTCCCTGAAGATGGCGCAGGCGAAATCATACCAGGATGCGATGCCCTCATTGGTGGCGTGGTAGATGCCGTATCTGTCCGTGAGCACCATGTCCACCAGGAGCTTCGCCAGGTCGTAGGTGTAGGAGGGGGATCCGAACTGGTCGTTCACCACCCGGATGGTGTCGTGGTTCTTGGACAGGTTCAGCATGGTCTTCACGAAATTCTTGCCGTTGACGCCGAAGGTCCATGTGATGCGGACGATGAAATACTTGTCCAGGAGCTCCTTCACCGCAAGCTCTCCCTCATATTTCGTCAATCCGTATACGCTCTGCGGATTACAGACGTCATCCGGCTTCCATCCCGCACTGCCCTTGCCGTCGAACACGTAGTCCGAGCTGATGTAGAGCATGGGGATGTCCAGCTCCCTGCACACCCTGGCGATGTTGCGGGGGCCGTCCGCGTTCACCTTGCGGCAGGCCTCTTCATTGTCCTCCGCCGCATCCACCGCCGTGTAGGCGGCGCAGTGGATCACCTTGTCCGGGGCCGCCGCCTTGATGACTTTTTCCACGCTGCCCCCGTCGGTTATGTCCATCTCCTGAATATCCACGCCCACGGCCTCGATGCCGCGCTTCTCCAGCTCCTTCACCACATCGTGGCCCAGCTGTCCCCTCACTCCTGTCACAAATATCTTCATGTTCTGTCCCTCTCCGCCCGGCTATAGCGGGCATCCCCCCTTGGCAGACATCCCGCCTTTGGTGGGCATCCACCCTTTGGCGGATATCCCACCCTCTGGGCAGGTATCCCCCCTCTGGGTAGGCATCCCACCCTTTAGGCGGGCATCCAATCTATCATGGGCACAGGGCCCTCTCCGCGGAAGGCCCCTCCCTCTGGAGGTCGTATCCTCTCGGAATCTCCAGACCGCATATCACGCGGCTTTCCGGAAATCCTTGGTAGCGATTCCTCCACTTTTCAAGGTGCCGTCCTGCCACAATGCCTGATTTTACCTTCTGAAGTTCCGAGAACCTATGGTTTCCATATGGCAGGAGGGTGCCGTCTTGTTCGCCGCACCCTCCTGCCTTATCGCTCTGCCGCCTATTCCATTTCTGAAAGCCGCATATCCGCGCCATTCAGCCTGTCGCCGACGGCCCCGTTTTGTCTCTTCAGTTCTGTCCGGCTTACCGGTCTTCTCCGGTCATGTCGTCCTCTTCCTCAGAGCCCTCCATGTCCTCGTCGTCCTCTTCCTCGTCCTCTGTATCCTCTTCCTCGTATGCGTCGTCTTCATCCACATACGCGCCGTCCCCGGCATCTTCCGTCTCATCCAGGAAGTCCTCGGCATCCGCCTGGTCAGTCTCTTCGATATCCCCGTCCTCCGCAGGCTCCTCCGGCATATCGTCGAATCCCTCCCCTTCCACGGCCTCGTCGAATTCCTCGTCCCCCAGCTCGTCAAAGGAGATGGTCTCCAGCTCATCCGTGTTCAGCCTTGTGTTGCGGTAGCGCTTCATGCCGGTGCCCACAGGAATCAGCTTACCGATGATGACGTTCTCCTTCAGGCCGATCAGATTGTCTATCTTGCCCTTGATGGCAGCCTCTGTCAGCACCTTGGTGGTCTCCTGGAAGGATGCGGCCGACAGGAAGGAATTGGTGGCCAGAGCCGCCTTGGTGATGCCTAACAGCACCTGCTTTCCCTCCGCCAGCTCCTTGCCCTCCGAGTAGAGGGATTCGTTCATATCCTCATATTCCAGCACGTCCACCAGCGTCCCCGGCAGGAAATCCGTGTCCCCGCTGTTCTCGATGCGCACCTTCTTCAGCATCTGGCGCACGATGACCTCGATGTGCTTATCCGCGATGTCCACGCCCTGTAAGCGGTACACCCTCTGTACCTCCCGCAGCATATAATCCTGCACGGCGCGGATGCCCTTGATCTTCAGCAGGTCGTGAGGGTTCACGCTTCCTTCCGTCAGCTCGTCTCCGGCCTCCAGCACCTGGCCGTCCAGCACCTTGATGCGGGAGCCGTAGGGAATCAGGTATGCCTTGCTCTCGCCGGTCTCATTGTTGGTGATGACCACCTCGCGCTTCTTCTTGGTGTCCCGCAGCTCCGCCTTGCCGCCGAATTCCGCGATGATCGCAAGGCCCTTGGGCTTTCTGGCCTCGAACAGCTCCTCTACACGGGGAAGACCCTGTGTGATATCGTCGCCTGCCACGCCGCCGGTGTGGAAGGTACGCATGGTAAGCTGGGTTCCGGGCTCACCGATGGACTGGGCGGCGATGATGCCTACCGCTTCGCCCACCTGCACGGGTTCGCCTGTGGCCATGTTGGCGCCGTAGCATTTCGCACAGATGCCCACATGGGAGCGGCAGGTGAGGATGGTGCGGATCTTGACCGCCTCGATGGGCTCACCCTTCTCGTCCACCCCTGTGCTCAGGATCCTGGCCGCGCGGCCGGGAGTAATCATGTGGTTGTGCTTGACGATCAGCTCCCCGTCCTTATCGTAAATGTCCTCACAGGAATATCTCCCCGTGATTCTGTCCTTCAGGCCCTCGATGGTCTCCTTGCCGTCCATGAAGGCCTTCACCGTCATGCCCGGAATCTCCGTCCTGTCCTCGCTGCAGTCCACCTCCCGGATGCTCAGCTCCTGGGACACGTCCACCATTCGCCTGGTCAGGTAACCGGAGTCGGCAGTGCGCAGCGCCGTGTCGGACAGGCCCTTACGGGCGCCGTGGGCGGACATGAAATACTCCAGAACGTCCAGTCCTTCACGGAAATTCGACTTAATCGGCAGCTCGATGGTACGGCCTGTGGTATCCGCCATCAGACCGCGCATGCCCGCAAGCTGCTTGATCTGCTGGTTGGAGCCACGGGCGCCGGAGTCCGCCATCATGAAAATATTGTTGTATTTGTCCAGACCCGCCAGCAGCACGTCCGTCAGTTCCTTATCGGTCTCGTTCCAGGTCTCCACCACCGCGCGGTAGCGCTCCTCCTCGGTGATCAGGCCCCTGCGGAAGTTGGTGGAAATCTTATCCACGGTGGCCTGAGCCTGGGCCAGCAGCTCCGGCTTTTTGGCAGGCACAGTCATGTCGGAGATGGACACCGTCATGGCCGCCTGGGTGGAATACTTGTAGCCGATGGACTTCACATCGTCCAGCACCTCCGCGGTCCTGGACGCGCCGTGGGTGTTGATGACCTTCTCCAGAATCTTCTTCAGACCCTTTTTGTCCACATGGAAGTCCACCTCCGGCTTCAGGAAGTTCTCCGGCACGCTCCTGTCCACGAAGCCCAGATCCTGGGGCAGGATTTCGTTGAAGATGAAACGCCCCAGCGTACACTCCACATTTCCGGCGACAGTCTCGCCCTCCGCGTTCTTCTTGGACACCCTGACGATGATCCTGGAGTGCAGGGTCAGATATTTATTCTCATAAGCCAGTATGGCCTCGTTCACGTTCTTGAAGTGCTTCCCCTCTCCCAGGGAACCCGGCCTCTCCTGGGTCAGGTAGTAGATGCCCAGCACCATGTCCTGGGACGGCACTGCCACAGGGCCGCCGTCGGAGGGCTTCAACAGGTTGTTGGGCGACAGGAGCAGGAAACGGCACTCCGCCTGGGCCTCCACGGAAAGAGGCAGATGCACTGCCATCTGGTCTCCGTCAAAGTCCGCGTTGAAGGCGGTGCACACCAGGGGATGGAGCTTGATGGCCTTACCCTCTACCAGAATGGGCTCGAATGCCTGGATGCCCAGCCTGTGCAGGGTGGGGGCGCGGTTGAGCATCACGGGATGCTCCTTGATGACCTCCTCCAGCACGTCCCAGACCTGATTGTCCATCTTATCCACCAGCTTCTTGGCGTTCTTGATGTTCTGGCTGATGCACTTGGCCACCAGCTCCTTCATCACGAAGGGTTTGAACAGCTCGATGGCCATCTCCTTGGGCAGACCGCACTGGTAGATCTTCAGCTCAGGCCCCACCACGATAACGGAACGGCCGGAATAGTCCACTCGCTTGCCCAGGAGGTTCTGGCGGAACCGCCCCGTCTTGCCCTTGAGCATGTCTGACAGGGATTTCAGGGCACGGTTGCCGGGTCCTGTCACAGGGCGGCCTCTGCGCCCGTTGTCGATCAGGGCGTCCACGGCCTCCTGCAGCATGCGCTTCTCGTTGCGGACGATGATGTCCGGAGCGCCCAGCTCCAGCAGCCTCTTTAAGCGGTTGTTCCTGTTGATGATCCTTCTGTATAAGTCGTTCAGGTCGGAGGTGGCGAACCTGCCGCCGTCCAGCTGGACCATGGGACGGATGTCCGGCGGGATGACCGGAATCACGTCCATGATCATCCAGTCAGGCATATTCCCGGATTCCCGGAAAGCCTCCACCACCTCCAGCCTCTTGATGATGCGGGCCCGCTTCTGGCCGGAGGACTCCTTCAGTCCGGCCTTCAGCTCCTCCGCCTCCTCGTCCAGGTCGATGGCCTGGAGCAGCTCCTTGATGGCCTCCGCGCCCATGCCTACCCGGAACTTGTTCCCATACATCTCCCTGGCATCCTGGTATTCCTTCTCGGACAGGATCTGCTTGAAGTCCAGGCCCGTCTCACCGGGGTCCAGCACGATATAGGAGGCGAAATAGAGCACCTTCTCCAGCACTCTGGGGGAGAGGTCCAGAATCAGCCCCATCCGGCTGGGAATCCCCTTGAAATACCAGATGTGGGACACAGGCGCAGCCAGCTCGATATGGCCCATGCGCTCCCTGCGGACGCTGGATTTCGTCACCTCCACGCCGCAGCGGTCGCAGACTACGCCCTTGTATCTGATCTTCTTATATTTTCCGCAATGGCACTCCCAGTCCTTGTTGGGTCCGAATATCTTCTCGCAGAACAGGCCGTCCCTCTCGGGCTTCAGCGTCCTGTAGTTGATGGTTTCGGGCTTCATGACCTCGCCATGGGACCATTCGCGGATCTTTTCAGGTGAAGCCAGGCCTATTTTGATGGCATCAAAGGTCATAGGCTGGTATGCTGTTGCCTCATTTTTTGTCTCTGACATGAATGGCACTCCTTCCTTACTTTTTCCCAAGGAATCTGAGGATTCCTAATGGGTAATCGCTCTGTGCGGCCCGGGCCGCCACGAACCGGCATCAGAATTCCTCAGCCTCCACGAAGTCCTCGGAATCCCCTTCGAAGTCCATGCTGTCTTCATCGTCCTCGAAATCCTCATCCTCGTCTTCATCGTCCTCAGAGTTCATCAGTTCACCGCTCTCGTCGAACTCCTGCGCCTGATATCCCATGTCGCCCAGAGAGCCATTGTCATAATCATCGTATTTGCGGTCGTCCCCCATCTCGAAGCGGTAATCCGTGTCGCCGTAGTCGATGGTCTCCATGATCTCCACTTCCGTCTGGTCCTCCCGGAGCACCCTCACGTCCAGTCCCAGGGCCTGCAGCTCTTTTAACAGCACCTTGAAGGACTCGGGAATGCCGGGCTCGGGGATATTCTCCCCCTTGATGATGGCCTCATAGGTCTTCACGCGGCCCACCACGTCGTCGGACTTCACCGTGAGGATCTCCTGCAGGGTATAGGACGCGCCGTAGGCCTCCAGGGCCCACACCTCCATCTCTCCGAAGCGCTGGCCGCCGAACTGGGCCTTGCCGCCCAAGGGCTGCTGGGTCACCAGGGAGTACGGTCCGGTGGAACGGGCATGAATCTTGTCGTCCACCAGGTGATGGAGCTTCAGGTAATGCATGTGGCCGATGGTGACAGGGCTGTCGAAGAACTCTCCTGTCCTGCCGTCCCGCAGACGGACTTTCCCGTCCCTGGAAATCTCCACGCCCTTCCACAGCTCCCTGTGCTCCCTGTTGTCGGAAAGGTACTGCAGCACCTCGGGAAGCAGCTCGTCTCTGTGCTTCGCCTCAAATTCCTCCCACTCCAGATTGACATAATCGTTGGCCAGATCCAGAGTGTCCATGATATCATTCTCGTTGGCCCCGTCGAAAATCGGGGTGGCAACGTTGAATCCAAGGGCCTTTGCCGCCAGGGACAGATGAATCTCCAGCACCTGCCCGATGTTCATACGGGAAGGCACGCCCAGAGGATTCAGCACGATGTCCAGGGGACGGCCGTTGGGCAGGTAGGGCATATCCTCCACGGGCAGCACACGGGACACCACGCCCTTGTTGCCGTGGCGGCCTGCCATCTTGTCGCCCACGGAAAGCTTTCTCTTCTGCGCGATATAGATGCGCACCGCCTGGTTCACGCCGGGGGAGAGCTCGTCGCTGTTCTCCCTGGTGAACACCTTGGCGTCCACTACGATGCCGTATTCGCCGTGGGGCACCTTCAGGGAGGTGTCCCGGACTTCCCTGGCCTTCTCGCCGAAGATGGCGCGCAGCAGGCGCTCCTCCGCCGTCAGCTCGGTCTCCCCCTTGGGGGTCACCTTGCCCACCAGGATATCGCCGGCACGGACCTCCGCGCCGATGCGGATGATTCCCCTGTCGTCCAGATCCTTCAAGGCATCGTCGCCCACGCCGGGCACGTCTCTCGTGATTTCCTCGGGCCCCAGCTTGGTGTCGCGGGCTTCCGCCTCATACTCCTCTATATGCACGGAGGTATACACATCATCCTGCACCAGCCGCTCGCTGATCAGTACGGCATCCTCGTAATTATAGCCCTCCCATGTCATGAAGCCGATCAGGGGGTTCTTGCCCAGGGCCAGCTCGCCCATGGCCGTGGACGGGCCGTCCGCAATCACCGCTCCCGCCTCCACATGGTCGCCCTTGAAGACAATGGGCTTCTGGTTGTAGCAGTTGGACTGGTTGCTCCTGGTAAACTTGGTCAGGCGGAACTCCGCCTTCTCACCGTCATCATAGGTCATCCGGATCATGGCGGAGGACACGTAGTCGATCGTCCCCGCCTTCTTCGCCACCACGCAGACGCCCGAGTCCACGGCAGCCTTGGGCTCCATGCCCGTGCCCACCACAGGCGCCTCCGTCCCCAGAAGCGGCACGGCCTGGCGCTGCATGTTGGAGCCCATCAGCGCGCGGTTGGCATCGTCGTTCTGCAGGAAAGGAATCAGCGCCGTGGCCACGGAGAACACCATGCGGGGGGACACATCCATGTAGTCGAACATGGAACGGGGATACTCCGATGTCTCCTCCCGGTAACGGCCGGACACGGTGGTGCGCACGAAATGCCCCTCCTTGTCCAGCGCCTCGCTGGCCTGGGCCACATGATAGTTGTCCTCTTCGTCCGCGGTCATATAGACCACCTGGTCCGTGACCACCGGATTCTTCGGGTCGGTTTTGTCCACCTTCCTGTAGGGCGCTTCGATGAATCCGTATTCATTGATCCTGGCATAGCTGGCCAGGTAGTTGATCAGACCGATGTTGGGGCCTTCAGGGGTCTCGATGGGGCACATCCTGCCGTAGTGGGAGTAGTGCACGTCACGCACCTCGAATCCGGCCCGGTCTCTGGACAGACCGCCGGGACCCAGAGCGGACAGACGCCTCTTGTTGGTCAGCTCCGCCAGCGGGTTGTTCTGGTCCATGAACTGGGACAGCTGGGAGGAACCGAAGAATTCCTTCACCGCAGCCGTCACAGGCTTGATGTTGATCAGGGACTGGGGCGAAATCTCGTCCGCGTCATGGGTGGTCATGCGCTCCCGCACCACCCTCTCCATGCGGGACAGGCCGATGCGGTACTGGTTCTGCAGCAGCTCGCCCACGCAGCGGATGCGCCTGTTGCCCAGATGGTCGATATCGTCGTCGTTCCCAAGGCCGTACTCCAGATGCATATTATAGTTGATGGAGGCGATGATGTCCTCCTTAGTGATATGCTTGGGCACCAGCTGATGGGCGTTCTTCTTCAAAGCCTCCGCCAGCTTCTCCGGATCGTCCGCGAACTCCTCCAGGATCTGGGCCAGCACAGGGTAGTACACCTTCTCCCGGATGCCGAAGTCCCTGGGGTTGCAGTCCACATAGGCCGTCAGGTCCACCATCATATTGGAGAGGACCTTCACGTTCTTCTCCTCCGTCTGGATATATACGAAGGGAACGGCGGCATTCTGAATCCTGTCCGCCAGCTCCATCTCCACCTTCTCGCCTGCCGCGGCCAGAATCTCCCCTGTGGAAGGATCCACCACATCCGCCGCCAGGATCTGATCTCTGATCCGGTTGCGCATGGACAGCTTCTTGTTGAACTTATATCTGCCTACCTTGGCCAGGTCATATCTGCGGGGGTCGAAGAACATGGCGTTGATCAGGCTCTCTGCGCTCTCCACGCTCAGAGGCTCGCCGGGGCGGATCTTTTTGTACAGCTCTAACAGACCCTCCTGATAATTCTCAGCAGTGTCCTTGGTAAAGCTGGCCTCTATCTTGGGTTCGTCACCGAAAACCTCCCGGATCTCATCATTGGTGCCAATACCCAGAGCTCGAATCAGAACGGTGACGGGCACCTTACGGGTACGGTCCACACGCACATAGAATACATCATTAGAATCCGTCTCGTACTCCAGCCACGCACCCCGATTAGGAATCACCGTGCAGGAATAGAGCCTTTTTCCGATCTTGTCATGGCTTATGGCGTAATAAATGCCAGGGGAACGAACCAACTGGCTTACGATGACTCGTTCGGCGCCATTGATCACGAAAGTACCCGTCTCAGTCATCAGGGGAAGGTCGCCCATAAAGATCTTATGCTCGCTGATCTCCTCTTTTTCCTTATTATAAAGGCGGACAGTCACCGTCAAGGGTGCCGCATAAGTAGCATCTCTTTCTTTACACTCTTCAATAGAATACTTCACGTCATCCCTGCTCAACTCAAAATCCACGAATTCCAGACTAAGCGAGCCGCTGTAGTCGGCTATGGGAGAGATATCGTCGAAGGCTTCCCTCAACCCCTCGTCAAGGAAC
>NZ_CAPDXS010000066.1:0-7260 GCF_948601915.1 uncultured Acetatifactor sp.
AGTGGTATGAAAAGGGATATTTCCGTAAGGACTGGCCTGCATATGACGTATATGATGCGGATTCTGTAGTGGTCAGCGATATCGTGGCCGGCAAGTTCGCTATCGTGCCCGGTTCCTGGTGGATTCCGAACTGGCCGCTGAACTCCAACAAAATCGAGCATCCGGATTCCGAATGGGTAATCGGGCCGAACCTTTCTCTGGACGGAAGCCAGCCGAAAGTCATGCTTTCCCGCTTTACCGGCAGCACCTTCGTGGTCGCAGGACATGAGTGCGAGCATCCGGAGGCTATCTTTAAGATGATGTACTGGTCCCTGTTATACACCGCGAAGAACAGCAACCCGACAGTGCAGGCGGCAATGTCAGAGGAAGAGGCTGCGGAGTACCACAGCTATGTCTATACCTGGCTGCCCTACAGAATATATTCTCCTCTCTGTCTGAGGACGAACTTTGAGACGATCAATAAGGCCATCGCGGAGGGCAAGACGGAGATTTCCGAGGATGAGGCTCCTATGAATGATGAGTTCTGGGGTGCATGGGCTTCCTACCTGACCTATCAGGAGAATCCGGAAGATGGCGCCGCGTGGGGAACCTACTTCAGCCGACTGGCTCCCGACGGCGGGGTGGCCAACATGATCAAGACGGTGGAGAGTGCGGAAATCGTTTATAATGAGCTGTATGTCACCACCCCTGCCATGATCACCAAGTCGGGCGAGCTGAATAAGCTCAGGGACAGCACTTTCACCAGCATGATCATGGGCGAGACTCCGATTTCCGAATTCGACACCTTTGTAGAGCAGTGGAAGGCACAGGGCGGAGATGAAATCGCACAGGAAGCCAACGAGTGGTATCAGAGCATCAAGTAATGGCATGAAGCAGGAGCGATAAAAAAGAAACAGAATGGAAAATGCCATATTCCTATATGGCATTTTCCTTTAGAAGGGAGTGACAGCTATTGAAAGAAAAAAAGCCAGCAGTGAAAAAGCCCGAAAAGAGGAAGGGGCTGTATAGGACAAGAGAGCTGCATGTGATGCTGGTCCCCGCAGTAGTCTTCACGGCGATATTCTCATATCTGCCATTGTTCGGTCTGGTGATGGCGTTCCAGGAGTTCAAGCCGCTTCTGGGATTTCGGGGCTCTTCGTTCGTAGGCTTGAAACAGTTCCAATACATCTTTACCATGCCCAGCTTCAAGACTGCTTTTGTGAATACTGTGATAATCGCTTTCTTCAAGATTATCCTGAGCATTCTGGTTCCGCTGGTTTTATCCCTGATGCTGAATGAAGTGACGAAAAACTGGTATAAGCGGGCAGTCCAGACGATTGTTTTCATACCTTACTTTTTCTCCTGGGCAATCCTGGCCGGTATGATTCTGGAAATATTCGCCTATGACGGAATCATCAACAATGCGCTCAATGCGCTCCTTGAAAATGAGAGGATTGCTTTCCTGGTGAGCAACCAGTATTTCCGCTCCATCATCATCGCCTCCGATGTGTGGAAGGGCATGGGGTACAATACGGTATTGATGCTGGCGGCGATCACCAATGTGGACGCGGCGCTGTATGAGGCGGCTCAGGTAGACGGCGCCGGGCGCTGGAAGCAGGTGCTCCATATTACCCTGCCCAGCATCCTTCCTATGGTAGCCGTGCTTACGGTACTGGGACTGGGTGGCATCCTGAATGCCGGATTTGACCAGATTCTGATCATGTACAACCCTACTGTGGAGAAGACGGTGGATATCCTGGATACGCTGGTATACCGCATGGGTATTGCGGGCAGACAGTATTCTGCTGCGGCTGCGATGGGCCTGTTCAAGTCGGTGGTCTCAATCATCTTTGTGGGAATCAGCTATCTGATTCTATATAAGAAGAGCGACTATCGGGTATTTTAAGGAGGTGGCGACAGATGAAAGTGAAGCATTCCCCGTTATATTATGTATATCAGGTCTTCAATACGGTGTTCCTGGCACTGGTGTCGCTGACCTGTATCCTTCCGATTCTCCATGTATTCGCCATGTCCCTGAGCGATTCCAATGCCGCGCTGGCAGGCAGGGTGACCTTCTGGCCGGTACAGTTCTCGCTGTCCGCTTATGAATATCTGATTCAGAAGAAGGATTTCTTCCATTCTGTTTCGATTTCCGCCTGGAGAGTGCTGATTGGAACGCTGATCAACATGGTCCTGATCGTGCTGACAGCCTATCCGCTGTCACGGCCCGCTACCCATTTCAAGGCACGGAAATGGTACATGCTCTATTTTTCCATCACCATGTTCATCGGCGGCGGTCTGATTCCCACTTATATGATCATTAAGAACCTGGGGCTGCTGGATTCCTTCTGGGTATTGATCCTGCCGGGTGCTCTGAATATCTGGAATGTCATCATCATGATGAACTTTATCAGAGGGCTGCCCCATGCCATTGAGGAAGCTGCCTTTGTGGACGGCGCGAACCATTGGCAGACCCTGTTCAAGGTGGTGCTGCCCATGTCGAAGCCATCCATCGCCTCGCTGCTTCTGTTTTCGATGATAGGGCATTGGAATGCCTGGTTTGACGGTATTTTCTATATGAATAATCCGAACAACTATCCGATGGCGACCTATCTGGCTACACAGATTATCAGCAGCAACCAGAATATGACGAACATGACGAGAGAGCAGCTGGCTTTATTGTCTTCCCTGAGTGAGAAGACGGTCAGGAGCGCACAGCTGTTCATCTCCATCATACCGATTCTGGTGGTGTATCCCTTCCTGCAGAAATATTTCGTAAAGGGAATTACGGTAGGCTCCGTGAAGGAGTGACAGGGACAGAATAGATGAAAGTTAAGCCGGAGCGTTGCCTTCCGGCTTAATTTATGCTGACGATTACAAAAGCTTGTCAGGTATCACGACTCACGAGCGAAAGCTTCCAGGGACATTGTGGCAAATTTTATCGCTCGTGTGTATATGGGGACAGATTCTAAAAGGGCGGTACTGGAAAAAGCTTGACACCGGCATAGGCAAGTTCCATAATACAATCCATCAACCAACCGATAGGAGGCCCCCTGCCATGCTGACCAAACTTACATCCGAAAAACAGATGAAATTCCTCTGCTTCCTCTGCTGCCTTGCCTACTTCATGAGCTACCTGACACGCATCAACTACGCCGCCTGCATGGTAGAGCTCCAAAGCGCCCTGTAGATCGGAAAAAGCATAGCCGGACTGCCTGTCACGGCCTGCTTCTTAAGCTATGGCCTGGGCCAGATAATCTGCGGCTTCCTGGGGGACAAAATGAAGCCCCAGCTCATGATCTTCGCCGGATTGGCCGGAGCCTGCGCCTGCAACCTGACAGTGGCCCTCATCCCCAGAATGGAGGTCATCACCCCCGTCTGGTGCGCCAACGGCTTCTTCCAGGCCATGCTCTGGCCCCCCATGGTGCGGATCATGGCCGAATGCCTCAGCGACAAATGGTACAGACACTGCTGCGTGCTGGTGTCCATGGCGTCCTCCGCGGCCACCATCGCCATCTACATACTCACGCCCGTGTGCATCCAACTGTCCGGCTGGCAGTCCGTCTTCTACCTCCCGGCGGCCCTGGGTCTGGCTGCCGCCGCCATATGGCTGGCAAATACCCGCAAGCTCACATCCGGCGGGCCAGTGCAGGAAGGGGAAGCGGCCTCTGACAGCATGGAAAATCCCGTATCCGGCGCGGTAGCCGTCTGCAGCTCCGAGGCGGTATCGAAAGCGGCATCCGGCACCGATGCGGAACCGGCAGACAAAAAGCCCCTCTTCCTCCGGCTGCTGGCGGACGCGCCCCTGGCAGCCATCTTGATTGCCATCGTCCTCCAGGGAATCCTGCGGGACGGCATCACTACATGGATGCCTGTCTACATGAGCGAGACCTTCGGCATGAGCAACGCCAGCTCCATCCTTTCGGCCGCGGCGCTCCCTCTGTTCAGCGTGTTCAGCGTCCTGCTGTCCTCTTTGCTGCTGGGCTTCCTGAAAAGCGAAGTCCGCACCGCGGCATACCTGTTCCTGGCCGGGGCCTTCGCGGGGGCCGTCATGCTTGCCGCGTTTGACGGCATGCCTGTAGTATGCATCGTCATGATGACATTGATTACAGGCTGCGCCCACGGCATCAACCTGATGCTGATCAGCCGTGTGCCCGGACATTTTACCAGATACGGCAAGGTCTCCTCGGTTTCGGGCATCCTGAACTCCGCCACCTATGTGGGGAGCTCCCTGTCCACCTACGGCTTCGGCGCGGTGGCGGAAGCCGCGGGATGGATGCCGGTGGTGGCCATCTGGATCGGAGTCTGCGCCGCCGGGGCCGCCCTGATGCTGTGCGTCAGAGGCAGATGGGCCCGGTTCTGCCGGATGGGCTGAGGCCGGGGAAGGGCCGCGGAGGGGGGTATGCTTTCTCCAGATTGTAAGGACTTGTAAAGCTGCTCCGCGCCATTTGCGGCGTTGCCGATGTTCTGCTCCGGGCGTTTGGCGGGGAGCCCGGAAACCGTTCCGATGCGCTGCCCCGGGCGGCTTGGTGGAGAGCCCGGAAACCGTTCCGGTGCTCTGCCCCGGGCGGCCTGACGGGGAGCCCGAAACCGTTCCGATGCCCAGTCCGCGGAAGAGCGTATCCCGAGGCCCAGCCCGCAGAAGAGCGTATCCAGCGGGCCTACTGCGCGGAGATCGCTTTCAGGCTGGAGGGCATGAGCCCGGTCTCCCGCTTGAAGGCCCGGGAGAAATAGGCCTGGCTGTTGAAGCCCAACTGCTCCGCCACGCTGGTGACGCTCTCCCCGCCCTGCAGGAGCTCTGCCGCTGCCTTGATCTTCAGCTTCAGCAGATACTTATGGATGCCCATTCCGGCGTACTTATCGAAAATCCGTTTAATGCTTGCCTCGCTGACATTGCAGTACCGGGCGATTTCCGGCACGGAGGGCTGGGCGTGGACATTGCTGTTCAGATAGCTGATGGCCCTGCGGAAGGCCACGGCATCCGGTGCGGAGGAGGCGGAGGAGACGGCCCCTGCCTCTGCCAGGGACAGCATCAGCTGCTGCAGGTAGGTGGCCAGCATCTGGGAATAGACAGGGCTGGTGAGGAAGGGCTCCAGGTAGGACTGGGCGCTGTGGGCATCCGGGTTCCGGCTGCCGCTTTCCTCCGCTTTGGCATGGATGAAGGAGAGCATGGCGGCGATGATGTCCTGCTGGGCCCGGGATAGCTGGAAGACCTTCTCGGCCAGATAGGAGGTCAGGGGCCCCTCCGCGGCAAAGGAGAAGATCAGCAGGTCCGCGCCCCGGGGGCCGTTCACGATGAACTTGTGCAGCTCCAGGGGCCTGTGGAAGATGATGGAGCCCCGTGGAAGATTGTACACCCGCTCGTCCCCGGAAGCGCAGACATCCCCCTCCATGACATAGAGGCATTCCCAGAAATTGTGGCTCTCCCCGGGGAACGCGTACCCGTTCTCATAATGCACCTCGAACAGGGAGTACATATCTGTGATCCGGATCTGTTCCCTGACGGAATATGCCAGCCAGACCATTGGACTTTCCATAAGAACCTTCCTTTCTGCGCCCGTCCGCGCGGCTTGCCTGTCTCTGGAGCGGCCTGCCCGTCCGGTGCGCGTGGCGCAGCTCCGGCCAATCCGTCGCCCGCAGCTATATCCAGGATGGGGGACATCTGCCCCTCGGCGCCTTTTCTCCATGACCATGACCTGATGCCCGGTTTGCGCCCGGCGCTCCTGCAATCAAATGAGCCAAAAGTATATATAAATGAGCCATTATGATATAGATATATACTTTTACTAATGCTATGATAACAATTACAGAGGACGCTGTAAAGACATTTTCACGGCTTGCGGCAGAAAACGGTCTGCAGTTCATGAAAAGTCGGAGAACCGTGACAGGAATTGTTTCGCACAAGGGGTGGGAAGCAGAAACGACATGGAGGGATACGGAAATGAAGGACATCAGGATTGGATTCATCGGACTGGGCGGCAGAGGATACGGACTGCTGGAGTGGGCTGTGCTCCCCCAGAAGGAACAGGTGGTGGCAGTGTGCGACGTCTATGAGGACAGAGTGCAGAAGGGCGCTGAGCTGGTGGAGAAATCCGGACAGGCGAAGCCCGCCGTCTACACTGATTACATGGATGTAATCAAAGATGAGAATGTAAATACCGTCATTGTGGCCACCGCCTGGGAGACCCATGTGGAGATCGCGCTGGCCGCCATGTACGCGGGGAAGGCCGTGGCCGTGGAGGTAGGCGGGGCCTATGAAATCAAGGACTGTTACGACCTGGTGGAGGCCTATGAGAAGACGGGGACGCCTTTCATGCTCCTGGAGAACTGCTGCTTCGGCCGCAGGGAGATGATGGCCCTGAACATGGTGAAGAAGGGCCTCTTCGGCGAGGTGGTGCACTGCGCCGGAGGATATCACCACGACCTGCGCAGCGAGATCGCCTACGGAAAAGAGAACAGGCACTACAGGCTGCGCAACTACATCAGCAGGAACTGCGAGAACTACCCCACCCATGAGCTGGGGCCCATCGCCAAGGTGCTGGACATCAACCATGGCAACCGGATGCTGACCCTGAGCTCCACCGCCTCCAAAGCCGCAGGGCTGCGGGATTATGTCAGGGCCAACAAGAGCGACGACCAGCGCCTGATGAATGAGACCTTCGCCCAGGGGGATGTGGTGACTACGGTGATCAAATGCGCCAGGGGAGAGACCATCGTGCTGACGCTGGACACCACTCTGCCCAGGTACTACAGCCGTGGCTTCAACGTCAGGGGCACCAAGGGCATGTACGAGGAGGTCACGGATTCTGTTTTCCTGGACAGCCCGGTTCTTCCGGACAGGAAAGAGGACAGCGACCATGATTTCGACTGGCTGAAGCACTGCGTGGGCAACGCCAGGGACTATGAGGAGGAGTACGACCATCCGGTGTGGAAGAAATATATCCAGGAGGGCATCAAGGGCGGCCATGACGGCATGGACTGGCTGGAGTTCGAGACCTTCTTCCGCTGCCTGCGGGAGGATGCTCCCATGCCGGTGGACGTATACGACGCGGCCAGCTGGATGGCGGTGACGGCCCTCTCCGAGATGTCCATCGCAAAGGGCGGCGTACTGGTGGATTTCCCTGATTTTACAGGCGGAAAGTGGCATATGGTCGTGGATGAGAATGAACGGGAGAGGTTATGAGCAGAGAAATGAATCGGAATGAGATATTAGGGCACTTTCAGATCGGCGCGGTGACGGAAGGCTATGGCAACGGCCATATCAATGATACCTATCTGGTC
>NZ_CAPDXS010000066.1:7270-27145 GCF_948601915.1 uncultured Acetatifactor sp.
GTGCTCTTCCGATCTCCATGCCGCGGTACATCCTGCAGAGGATCAATACCTCCATCTTCCGGAACCCGGAGGAGCTGATGGAGAACATCGAGAACGTCACGGCTTTCCTGCGGGAGAAGCTTAAAAGGGACGGAGGGGACTTTGAGCGGGGGACCCTTACCGTAGTGCCCACGGTGGACGGCAGGAGATATTACAAGGTGGATGACGGGAATGTCTTCCGCGTCTACCGCTTCGTGGAGGGCACCAAGACCATCGAGAGCTCAAAGACCCCGGAGGACCTGTACGAGGCGGGGGTGGGCTTCGGCCATTTCCAGAAGCTGCTGGCGGATTTCCCGGTGGAGAAGCTCCATGAGACCATCAAAGATTTCCACCACACGCCAAAGCGCATAGAGGCCCTGCGGCAGGCCATCCGGGAGGACAAGGCGGGCCGGGCGGGCAGCGTCCGGGCGGAGATCGATTTCGCCCTGGAGAACGCCTCCTGGGCAGGAAGCGTGGTGCAGGGGATGGAAGAGGGCAGGATTCCCGTCCGTGTGACCCACAATGACACCAAGATCAACAATATCCTCTTCGACCAGGACACCGGGAAGGCACTGTGCGTCATCGACCTGGACACCGTCATGCCGGGCTCCATGCTGTACGACTTCGGGGATGCCCTGCGGATCGGCGGATCCACGGCGGCGGAGGACGAGGTGGAGCTGGAGAAGGTGCAGTTCGACGAGAGGGCCTTTGAGGCCTTCGCCAGGGGATACTTAAGCGAGATGGGGGAAGCTTTGACGGAGGAGGAGCTGGCGCTGCTGCCCCTGTCCGTGAAGCTGATGACCTACGAGTGCGGCATCCGGTTCCTGACGGATTACCTGAACGGGGATACCTACTTCAAGATCCACAGAGAGCATCACAACTTAGACCGGGCCCGGAACCAGTTCAAGCTGGTGGCGGACATTGCGGGCAAGGAAGGATTGCTGGCGCAGATGGTTGGGGAGGCTCTGAGGGGCTGAAAACTGGATAAGGATGAAAAGAGGGCTGTCGGTATGTTCCGGCAGCTCTTTTTTTCATGTGGTAAAAAATGCGGCAGTTATGTGGCAATATCGTGACGCAAATGCCACAAAAACATAATCACGAAATTGCATTAAAAAGTGGAGTTCTGATCTGCCATATACGCCGTTCGGATTCTAGATGACCGATTTATGACAAAAACAATACGAAAACCAATATGATATTGTCATAAAACGAAAAATATTGTAAAAATATGATATAAATATATTGACAATGTTGATATCACATGTTAATATTCGTGTAAAGAGTTGACTATTGAAGCGCACAGGAGTGTGTATGTATGAACAGAACAGGAATTGCCCGTCCCTCTGCCAGGGACGGAAATCGCGGAAGGAACGATGTCCTGAACAACAGCCTGTTCCGGGTGGTCCTGAACGTGGGGCTGCCGCTGCTCACGGTGCAGATGATCTCCATGCTGGCTGTCTCCTATACCAACGATATATACAGCAGGGAGTTCGGGAAGCTTGTATTCCTGGTGACCGGGGTGGTGAGCGCGGCGATTTCCCTGTTCCAGAGCGCCTGCGGAAGCGTGAGCTCGGCCACATGGATCCGCAGCGCCGCCGCCTATGCCCGGGGAGAGAGGCGGCAGGTCAACAGAGCGGCAGTGAATTCGCTTTACTCCGTGACGCTGATGGTATCCCTGTGCATCCTGATACTCCTGTCCGGCAAGGGGGCCATATTCCGCATGATGAACATCCCGCGGGAAATCTACAGGGAGGCCGGGATGTATTACGACACACAGATGCTCCTGATGCCGATCGGCGGCATCAGCACCATGCTGAATACCATCATTACCGCCAGGGGGAGCAGGGGCATGGTGTTCGCGGAGAACCTGATGATGACCTGTGTGCAGGTGGTCTCCGCGGTGGTCTTCATCGTAATCCTGAGGCTGGGCTTCTGGGGATTCCTCCTGGGCGGCATTCCGGTGACCCTGCTGCACGTGGTGATACAGTTCTGGCTTCTCAGGAAATGTGGTTTCTTCATCGGCCTGGAGAAAGACAGCTTCCGGCCGGATTGGAAGTCAATATTTGGAAATATTAAATACGGATTCCTGTTATATATGCAGATGATTCTCTGCTGCATCAGCGAAATGGCCATCTCCACCCAGAGCAACCGGCATCTGGACATGGATGCCATCGCCACGGTGAGCATCCTGCTGCCCGTGACCGGCCCTCTGAGCATATGTTCCACGCTGTGCAGCGTCTTCGTCCCCCAGAATTACGGGGCAGGGAAGACGCAGAGGCTGAAAAGGTTCGCGGCCGGTTCCATCGGGTTCGCGGCAGTGTACGGAACCGGATGCGCGTGCTTCCTCATAGCCGCGGGGGGATGGTATTTCAGGACACTGTTCGATGACCCGGTGATGATAGCCCTGGGCAGGGAATACTGGTTCTGGTACGGGCTCGCCTGCATCCCTCTGGCCATGATCTACGCCATCCGAATCTTCTTCGACAGCGTCGGCATGGCGAAGGTGTCCATGCTCTCCGGCGTGGGAGAGCTGGCAGGGAGGCTGGTATGCGCTTTTTGGCTGATTCCCTGCTTCGGCTACATAGGACGCTTTGCTGCGCCGCTGTTCGGCTGGGGGCTGGGAGGCCTGCTGATGGTGATCATGTACTTCGCGCTCAGAAAGCGGATCTATCAGCAATGTGAGGAGAACGGGAAAAGGGAGACAGGGGAGAGGGAGGAGGCAGCCGTATGAAATATTACATTGCCGCGGACGGAGGAGGGACCAAGGTCCAGGCGGTTCTCTATGACGAAGAGCTGCGCATGGTGAGCGCCGCCCGGGTATCCGGCGTGAATTCCAATTTCCGGCCCGTAGGACATATCGCCGCGGAGATGCGGCGGCTGGTCCGGGAGCTGGTTCCGGAAGAGGTGAGCGAGGTGGAATGCGTCTGCGTGAGCGTGGTGGGGGACATGGAGCTGTTGATGGAAGCCCTGGGGGAGCGCTGCGTCATTAAGGGCTGTCAGGCCTACGGGGAGGGCGAGGCCGCTCTGGCTGCCGCCGGTGTGCTCTACGGCGTGGCGGCACAGTCGGGGACGGGCTCGGACGCGTTCCTGGTGCAGCCCTGGATGCAGGATACCGTAGGAGGTTGGGGCGCGGTGCTGGGGGACGAGGGAGGCGGGTACGACCTGGGGATCCAGACGCTGAAGGCCGCCATCTACGCCTTTGACGGAAGAGGCCCCCGCACGGCGCTGCTGGACATGGTGCTGGCGGAATGGGAGCTGTCCCATCCATGGGATATGATCGAGAAGCTGGTGGGAAATTCTGACTACAGGCGTGTGATAGCATCTGCCACTTACCTCACCGCCCGGGCGGCGGCACAGGGGGACGCGGTGGCCCTGGGCCTCTATGAGAGGGCGGCCCATGAACTGTCCCATCAGGTGCTGACATTGATCGGGCGGCATGGGGGGAGCTGGCAGGGGCCGATCGTGGCTTCCGGCGGGACCTGGAAGGGATGCGGGCATATGTTCGAGACCTTCCGGGAGGATATATGGCAGGCATACCCGGATGCCGCTGTGATCCGGCCCTTTGCGGAACCGGTGGTGGGCTGTATGGTCAGGCAGAGGCTGGAGGCGGGAGAGGATCCGGGGAGGCTGAGGGACATTGTGGAGGAGCGGTTCCCGCCGTTCTTCCTTAAGGATACGAGGAGGTGAATGAGTGAACGCGACAGGCATGTATTACGGGAGAGTGTCGGAAATACTGGAGGAAGCCTTCACCCAGGAGGCGGAGGCCATGGAGAGAGCGGCCCTGGCGCTGGCCGGGGCCAACAGGGACAGGAGGTCCGTCTTTGCCTTCGGCTGCAACCATGCGGGGCTGATTGCGCTGGAGCTGTTCTACAGGACCGGCGGGATGGTGACCGTCAATCCGGTTCGGGTGCCGGGGATGATGCTGGAGGTATCGCCCATCACCATGAGCAGCGAGATAGAGCGGCTTTCTGGATACGGACAGGTGATCCTGGACTCTTTGCCGGCAAAGGAGGGGGATGTGATCATCATGCACTCTGTGTCCGGCCGCAACGCGGTGACCATCGACATGGCAAGGGCGGCCAGGGAGAAGGGGATGACGGTGATCGTGGTCACGAACATGAACACCGCCGCCAGCGTTTCGTCCAGGCACAGCTCCGGAAAGAAGCTCCACGATTACGCGGATATCCTGATCGACAACCATGGCGACCGTGGGGACGCGGCAGTACAGCTGCAGGGCTTCGCCCAGAAGGTGGCCTCCACGTCCACGGTGGTGGGAGCGGCAATCCTGAACGCCATTGTGGCCAGGGCCTGTGAGCTGCTGCTGGAGATGGGCATCCGGCCGCCCGTATTCATGAGCGGCAACATAGACGGCGGGGATGACTACAATAAAGCCGCCATTTCCCGGCATCGGGAGAACATATTCTATATGTGATGGGAAAGACTATTTTTCGACTATTAAAAGATGAAAATACAATTGTCATATGATAAGGAGGAGTTCTGATGAGTTTACTCGATCGATATCAACAGGCAGTCTACGATCTGCTGTTCAAGGCAAGGACCACACAGAGGGAGGCCGTCCGGAAGGCCGGAGAGATCGTGGCCGATGCCGTGACCCATGGCCGTCATGTATATCTGCACAGAATCTGCCATTCCATTGAGATGGATCTGTATGAAAGGGGCGGCGGGCCTGTCTTCTACCAGCTCTACAAGGCAGAGGAGACGCAGCTGCAGCCCGGAGACGTGCTGTTCGTCAGCTCCGTATCCGGCCGTACCATAGAGGTGGTGAACCTGGCTTACGACATGGTGCAGGCGGGCGTGAACGTGATCGCCCTGACCAGCATGGAATATGCCAGGGCCGTGGAGCCGGTGCATGAATCCGGGAAGAGGCTCCATGAGTTCGTGACATTGGCATTGGACAACTGTGCGCCCGCCGCCGAGGCCATGATGGAGGTGGAGGGCCTGGAGGCCAGGTTCGCGGCGGCTTCCGGGATAGCGTCCGACTTTATCCTGTGGAGCGTCACCTCGGTGGCGGTGGAGAAGATGCTGCAGGAGGGCTGTAGGCCCGGCATTCTGAAGAGCTTCAATTTCCCCGGAGGCGGAGAGTACAATGAGGGGCTGCGGGAGCGCTATAAAGAGTGCGGCTATTAGCGGCGGAAGCCAGAGACTGAGAGGTGGTATGAAGATGAAGAATGAGTTTCCGGTAAAAGAGATGACAATCGGCGGCATTGATATCTCAGAATATGCCATCATCTATCCGAAGGATGGGAGCGTGAGCCTGCGAAAGGCGGCGGAGCTCCTGGCCCGGATGATCCAAAAGGCTACAGGCCATGGGCTTGCGGTGATGGACGACACCCAGTCGGCCGGGCATGAAATCGTGCTGGACACCACAGGACGGGACACGGAAAAGCTGAAACAGATGAGGGCTTCCGTTCAAAGGGACGGATATGCGCTGCTGGCGGAGGGCGGCAGGCTCTATATCACCGGCACCGGCGCCAGGGGGACAAGGAACGGCATCTTCGCTTTCCTGGAGGCGCGGCTTGGCTTCCGGTTCTATACAAAAGACGATATCGTAGTCAGGTCTGCGGACAAAGTGGAGATACCGGAGGGCACCGGGGAGGTGTACAGCCCCCGTTTTGAGTACCGGGAGACTTACTGGCTTCCGTCCTATGGGAACATGGAGCTCTCCTCCATGCAGAGGATCAACGGCAAGCGGGAAGGGGACGACGGCATCAATGTGGAGTACGCGCTGTTCGTGCACACGCTCTCCATCCTGCTGGACGAGCCCCATCAGGTAGACTACCAGCCCTGCCTGTCCGACGAGAAGGTCTATCGGAAGATACTGTCCAATGTACGTAAAAAGCTGGACGAGAATCCGTACGCCTCCATCATCTCCGTGTCCCAGAACGACTCCTATGCGGAAGGGAGAGGCTGCCAGTGCGAGAAGTGCCGTGCCATCGACGAGGCCGAGGGCACGCCCATGGGGTCGCTGCTCACCTTCGTGAACCGCATCGCGGATGCCATAAAGGATGACTATCCCCATGTGGCGGTGGATACCCTGGCCTACCGATATACCAGGAAGGCGCCGAAGACCATCGTGCCGGCGGACAATGTGATCATCCGGCTCTGCTCCATAGAGTGCGACTGTGCCCATCCCATATCCGATGCGGGCATTGAGGGCAATGTGAAGTTCAAAAAGGATATTGAGGAATGGGCGAGGATATGTAAACGTTTATACGTCTGGGATTACACCACGAATTTCCCGTACTACCTTGCGCCCTTCCCGAACCTGTATAACATATATGACAATATGCAGTTCTTCAAAGACCACCATGTGGTGGGGCTGTTCGAGCAGGGGAACGCCGAGTCGCCCACAGTGGAGTTCGGCGAGCTGCGGGGATACCTGATCTCCAGGCTGATGTGGAATCCGGACATCAGCAGGGAGGAATACCTGGGCCTGATGGATGAATTCCTCCAGGACTACTATGGAGCGGGCTGGCGCAATGTCCGGGAATACATCGACAGGACCACTGCCAGAGCGGCGGCAAACGGTTTTGAGCTGTATACCAGGCCTGACAAATATCTTGCGGCAAAGGATGGGGACGAAGGGGAGGACATCGCATTCTGGAACGAGATGCTGGCCCTGTGGGACAGGGCCGTGGACATGGCGGAGGCCACAGCGCAGAAAAACCATGTCAGGCAGTCCAGACTGCAGGTGGAATTCTATATCCTGTACGCGCATTTCGACCATCAGGATCGGCGCTATGAGGCATTCTACCGACAATTGAAGGAATTCGGCGTCAAGACCCACTGCGAGGGAGGGAAGCTGCCGGAGGTCACGGATTTCAGCCAGGGTCCGGGGCAATGGTATGCGAGGTGATGACAGGCAGAGCTTTACGGGCCTTTATAATATGAAAGAACGGAAGGAGGAAGACGTTTTAAGGAAACAAGGAAACTGTGACAGAAAAGTCAGCACCAGGAAACAAGGAGGAGCAAAATGAGGAAAAAATGGATGAAGGGTTTCTCGCTGTTATTGGCATCGGCCATGATGCTTGCCGCCTGTGGAAATGACTCGGGCAGCTCGGGGGGGTAAATAGCGGCGACGGGGAAAAGCAGGAAAGCAGCCAGGAGAGCCAGGCCCAGGACAGCCAGGACAGCCAAGCCCAGGACGAGGGCCAGGAGGCAGGCGGCACCGGCGCAGAGTACCCGGAATACTTGAACATGGACAGCGCTTACCCAATCATCAAGGATGAGTTCAAGGATGATATTGAGTTGAAGATAGCCTACTGCCAGGATGCCAACGCGGCAGCCTGGGAGGATCTGTGGTTTTCCCAGTATCTGGCGGATAAATATAATTTGAACTTTGAGGGAGAGGGCATTGCCGGCTCCGGACTGGGCGAGAGGAAGAACATCATGTTCTCCTCAGGAGACCTGCCCGACATCATGATGGAGATGTGGGTCAGCAACAGCGAGATTCTGAAGTACGGCGTGGAAGAGGGCATGCTGCTGAAGATGGACGAGTACATCAGCGAGGAGCTGACGCCGGGAATCTGGCATTTCCTGTATGGGGACTATGCCTCGGAGAGGATTGACTGTACGGCTCCGGACGGGCATATCTATACGCTGCCTTACCTTATTTCCAGAGAAAATCCCGCGGCACATGGCACTTTCGCGATTTATAAGCCTTATCTGGAGGCAGTGGGGATGGATGGCGTTCCCGAGACGCTGGACGAATTCGTGGATTTTCTGTACAAGGTCAAGGAACAGGATCCCGCGGGCCTGGGAAGCGAAAACATGTATCCCTGGGGCGGAGGCATGAGCACAGACGGCATACCGTGGTTCTTGCTGAATGCATTCGGCTACAATGCCAATAACAACTATGGCTACAGTCCTGCCGTCCGCAACGGCGAGCTGGTGATTCCTGTAAATGATATGGAGGTCTTCCAGGAATACCTGAAGCTGATGAATCAGTTCTATGTGGATGGCATCATCAACCCCAACTACTTTACCATAGAGAGCAGCGAGGTCACGGCACAGGTTCTGGCAGGACAGAATGCAGTGTATTATACGAACCCTACCGTTATCGGGGTGACTGCTGACGAGGTCAATGAGAAATGGGTCTGCGCAAAGCCGCTCACCAGCCAGTGGAACGATACGCCTGCGATGCGCCCGGGCACCTTCTGCGCTCCGGGAAACCTGGCGATTTCCGCGGATACGGAGTATCCGGAGGCATGTATGCGATTCATGGATATATGGTTCAATAACGTGACAGAGAACGGTTATCAGCTTGTCTGGGGAGCCAACGAGGAGTACAGCTATGGCTTCATCGAGAAAAGCGTCTATGACGAAGAGGCCGGACAGTGGGTGGACAATCCCGATTTGCCGGAGGATACCAACAGCTACAGCTACTGGGTTGAAGACATGCTTGGCTTCTATCCTCACATCGGAGCCCTCTACCTTCCGGAATGCGCGGATAAGTTCATGGAGGATATGGGATATCCTGTGGCGGAAAAGGAGATAGGGGCATTCGCCCAGTCTGCGCTGGATAATGTATGGCCTTACGCAGTAGATGCCTTCCCCCATAACTATTATGTGGATGATGACTTGCAGAAGGAGATGACGGATCTGGGCACTGTAATCGAACCCTACGTCAAGGAGCAGGTGGCCCGCTTCATCACGGGCGAGAGGCCTCTTTCCGAGACGGACGCATTCGCGCAGGAGCTGAAGGACATGAACATCGACAGGCTGCAGGAAATCTACGGGCAGATTTACGATGATTACCAGAAGCTGAAAGCAGGTAATTAACGGAATATTTAGCTGTGACGGGGGCGGGCGGAACGAAAGCCTGCCCCCGCCTCAGCATCGCTGCCGCATAGAGGTGTCTGCCACAGGAGGAAAGAGAAGATGAAGAACCGCAAAAAGCTTACCCTGAAAAGTATTTTCCATGATTGGAGGCTGTATGTCCTGATGCTGCCATCGCTGGTCTATCTGTTCATTTTTGCCTATATACCGATGTATGGAGTCCAGATCGCTTTCCGGGATTTTTCCCCCAGGAAGGGCATCTGGGGCAGCGAATGGGTAGGGCTGGAGTATTTCAAGAGATTTATAGAATATCCGAATTTCAAGTTCCTGATGATGAATACCCTGCGAATCGGCCTGTACAGCCTGGCCACGTTCCCCTGCTCCATCATTTTCGCGCTGATGCTGAATGAGGTGCGCAGCACCAAGTTCAAGAAGAGCGTCCAGATGATTAGCTATATCCCCCATTTCCTGTCCACGGTGGTGGTGTGCTCCATGGTCACGCTGTTCTTCAACCAGAAGACGGGCGTCGTGAATGCCATCATCGAGTTCCTGGGGGGCACCCGGACGGATTTCCTGACTAAGGCTTCCTATTTCGAGGACATCTATGTCTGGAGCGGCGTATGGCAGGGGCTGGGCTTCGGAGCCATCATCTATATCGCCGCGCTGGCCAGCGTTCCCATGGAGCAGATTGAGGCAGCCCGGATAGACGGCGCCACCCGCCTGCAGATTATCTGGCATGTGAACATTCCCTATATCCTGCCTACGATCATCATCATGCTGATTTTCTCCTGCGGCGGCATCCTGGGCGTGGGATTCGAGAAGATATTGCTGCTGCAGAACGATTTGAATCTGTCCCGGTCACAGGTGATTTCCACGTATGTATATGAAATCGGTATCCGGGGCGGGCAGTTCAGCTACTCGTCCGCAATCGGCCTGTTCAATACAATCATCAATGTCACCATACTGGCCATTGTAAATGAGATCGCCAGGAGGTTCGGCGAGACCAGTATCTGGTAAGGAAAGGAGAGACGGGATTGCGTAAAATAAATTCTGATAAGGTGTTTGGTTTTGTCAATGGTCTGCTGCTGGTCCTGATTCTCCTGATTATGGTGTATCCGCTGTATTTCGTGATCATCGCGTCGATTTCGGATCCCATACAGGTGGGTCAGGGGAAGCTGGTGCTGCTGCCAAAGGGATTCACCCTGGACAGCTACAAGGAGGCTTTCAGGGAGAAGCAGATATGGGTGGGATACCGCAATTCCATCTACTATACCGTAGTGGGGACGCTGTTCAACCTGTTCCTGACGGTTCCCACGGCCTATGCGCTGAGCAAGAAGAAAATGCGCTTCCACGGGGCGCTCACCTTCTATTATGTGTTCACCATGTATTTCGGGGGCGGCCTGCTGCCCTACTATTTATTGGTAAAGGAGATGGGGCTTATCAATAAACCGTATACCCTCATTGTGCTGGGCGGCTTATCTGTCTATAACGTGGTGGTGACGCGGACCTACTTTGCGAATTCCATACCGGAGAGCCTGTATGAGGCCACGGAGATTGACGGAGGATCCGAGTTCGACAATTTCTTCCGGATCGCGCTTCCGCTGTCGAAGCCGATCATCGCCGTGATCGCGCTGTACTACGCGGTGGGACGGTGGAACGATTATTTCACGGCCATGATCTATACCGCAAAGAAGGCATACCAGCCGCTGCAGACTGTGCTGCGGGGCATCCTGCTGGAGGGGGAGATGACTTTGGGGCGGATCGACATCAACATCCTGAGCGAGGAAGAGATGGCCTACTATGTGCGGAAATCCTTCCTGGTGGAGTCCATGAAGTATTCCATCATCTTCATCGCCTCCCTGCCCATGCTGATCGCCTATCCCTTCGTGCAGAAATACTTCGTACAGGGCGTCATGATCGGCTCCGTGAAAGGCTGAGAAGCTGGACAAGCTTCAGGGAGCGGCCATGCCTATGAAGGAGCATGAAATCAAAGAAAGGAAGGATGTCTGGGATATGAAAAAAGTGATTCTGATTTTATCGGACGGCTTCCGGCCGGATGCGCTGACATCCTGCGGGAATCCCTATGGAAAGGAGCTCCTGGAGAAGGGGAGCTATTCGCTGGAGGCCAGGACGGTGTGCCCTTCCGTCACGCTGCCCTGCCATATGTCCCTGTTCCACAGCGTACCGCCGCAGCGGCACGGGATTCTGACAAATACCTATGTGCCCCAGGTTCGGCCGGTGAACGGCCTGTGCGAACAGCTCCGGGCAGGGGGCAGGAAATGTGCCTTCTTCTACAACTGGGAGGAATTGCGGGACTTGAGCCGCCCTGAATCCCTGGCGTTCAGTTATTTTGTATCCCTGGAGTTTGACCGCTCCTGGGAGGAGACCAATGAGATGGTTACGGAAAATGCCATCTCTTATATAGAAGAGGATAAGCCGGACTTCGCTTTCGTGTACCTGGGGCTGACGGATGCCGTGGGCCATGGGAACGGCTGGATGGGCGAGGAATATATGAAAGCCTGCAGCCGTTCTCTGGAGGAGATCAGGCGCATCGTGGAGCGGTTCCGGGAGGACTATACCATCATCGTCACGGCCGATCACGGGGGGCATGGACGCAACCATGGAAGCGATGACAGGGAGGACATGCTGATTCCGGTCATCTGCCTGGGCCCTGATTTCCCCGCGGGGAAGGTGCTCGGAGATGTGGGCATTTGCGATATAGCGCCTACTATCGCCGGACTTGCCGAAGTCTCCGCCGCACCGGAGTGGGAAGGGAAGAATTTGATTACATCTTGACAAGATTGTCAAATTATGGTACTTGTTTCAGTAGGAAGATGCAGAATAGCGGAAAGAGCGGGGAATGGCAGATGAATCAGGAGCGTCGGGACCAAATCGTGAAAATGGCAAAGGAGAACCGGGTGGTGAAGAACCGGGAACTGATGGAGCGGTTCGGCATCTCCATTGAAACTGTCCGGAGAGACCTGAAATATCTGGAGAAGCAGGGGCTCCTGGAGTGCGTCTACGGAGGCGCCGTGCTGAAAGATGCCTCTTCATCCGGCTGGAGCTTTGAGGCTGTTGCCGCTATGCATTCCGTGCAGAAGGAGGCCATTGCCAGAGAGGCGGCGGGTATCGTGAACAGCGGGGAGACGATTTTCCTGGAGGAGGGCTCCACTGTCTTTGCCATGACCCGCTACCTGAAGGATATCGTACCGCTGACGGTGATTACCAGCTCGTTGAGGATAGCCATGGCCCTGGGCGATGTGCCGGACTGTACAGTGATACTCCCGGGAGGGAGGGTGGTGCCCGGCACGCTGGAGCTGACAGGCTTCCAGTCCGACGAGAATCTGAGTATATTCAATATCGATAAAGCGTTCATCGGCGTCAATGGCATCACGGAGACCCATTTTACGGACTATACCGCGATAGACAGAAGGTACATACGGCGCAGGGTGATTGAGAACAGCGATCAGGCCATCGTCCTGGCGGACAACAGCAAGTTCGGCGTCCGGGCCACGGTCAATGTGGCGTCCATCAATGAACTGGATATGGTCATAACGGATGACGGGACGCCGGAGTGTTATGTGAAGAAGCTGGAGGATGCCGGGGTCCAGGTCATTGTGGCGAAGGTGGGATAGGCTGAGGGACAGGAGCGTTATATGGTAAAATAAGGAAACAGCAGTTCCTGCCATCTGTGCTATACTGTATACATGGGGGAGTGTTTCCATAAGCCTCTCCAGGGACAGGGGGGCGCGGGGATGGACAGGGATGCTGCGGGCGGCCGGAGACGGCGCCGAAGGATTACATATATGAGCATATTGGGGATCATGCTTCTGCTGCACGTTCTGGCGTGGAGCAGCGAACGGTTCTGCGACTGGTATGCCGCCCATGTATTTCGGATATGGGTGGAGACCTACGGGCGGGCCATGGGCATGGTTCCTTTTTCTGTTGGGGAGGCGCTGATCGGGCTGGGGCTGGGCTTCGGGGCGCTGGGAGGAGCTCTGGGGCTGATATGGCTGGCCGGAAGGATGTCCGGATCCGGGGAAGGGCGAAAGCAGGCAGAGGCCCGGGGAGGGGCGCGGGAGAGGCGGAGGGGCCGGAAGGATGCCCCGCCGGAACGGCCAGGGGCCTTGAGGAGCTTTAGCAGGGCATACTGCACAGGGGCCATGTGGATACTGCTGACAGTATTCGTCCTGATGACTCTGAACAGCGCCATACTCTACCATACCTCCGGCTTCGGGGAGAAGTATCTGGAAGCCGCCGCCGCGGAATACGGCCTGGAGGAGCTGGAGGCGCTGCGGAATTTCGTGGTGGAGCAGTGCAATACCCTGTGCTGCCGGATTCCCAGGAATGAGGACGGCTCCATTTCCTATGGCGGGGACATGGCGGAGGCGGCAAGGGCAGCCATGGGGGAGTTAGGTACGACTTACAGCGGGCTGGACGGATTCTACCCCGCGCCCAAACCCCTGCGCTGTTCGGATTTCCTGAGCAGGCGGTACATAGCGGGGTGCTTCTACCCCTTTTCCATGGAAGCCAATTACAATGATGTGATGTACGTGATGAACATGCCTTCCACCATGTGCCATGAGCTGGCCCATCTGAAGGGGTTCATCCGGGAGGACGAGGCGAACCTGATCGGGTATCTGGCCTGTGTGGGGTCAGAGGATATCTATTTCCGTTACAGCGGCTACCTGAGCGTGCTGTATTATATCGACAGGGATTTCCGCCAGGCGGCGGGGTACGAGCGGTATCTGGCGGCAGCGCCCATACTGCCCCAGGTGCATGAGGACAATGTGTTCCTGACCGAGAGGGAGTGGGCCAGGGTGGAGGAGACGTCGCCTGTGGGCGCCGAGGTGGTGGAAGCGGTGTCGGACCAGCTGTCGGACGTGGGGCTTCGGCTCAACGGCGTGCCGGAGGGGAGGCTGAGCTACAGCAAAGTGGTGGGGCTGTTATTGCGGTATTATGATGTGAACGGGTATCGGTAGGGGGATCGCCTCCGCCGGAATGTCAACAAAAATTCTGTTGGAAGATAACTTTACTTTTCTTCCATATTTTTGTATACTTAGAGACAGAAATGACTTGTGGCCGCCCCCATTGCATCCTTTCCCCGCCTTGTGCCGGCGCGGACATCAGGCGCTGATTAATCGGGAATTCATGCACGGCGTACCGGGGATAAGCGAAAGGAGCGCAAATGCCTGACCAGGAGCGGAAAGAGCAGAGAGGCCTTCTCGATGGGCAGAAGGATTTCCACAACGGAAATAAAGAATTCCTCGACGGAAATAAAGAATTCCTGATAGAGAAGATCAAGGAAAAGCCGGTGAACAAGAAGAAGCTGATCCGCCGGACGATCATCACGGTGTCCATGGCGGTGATCTTCGGCCTGGTGGCCTGCGTCACCTTCCTTGTGCTGGAGCCGGTGATCAGCAACTGGCTGTACCCGAAGGAGGAGCCGGAGATACAGACCGTGGAGTTCCCGGAGGATAAGGAGGAGATGTCGCCGGAGGAGATGCTGGCGGAGAACCTTCCCACGGAAAGCCCGGAGCCCACGCCTGCGCCCACCCCGGAGCCCACACGGAATCCCGGGGACGGCGGGGACACTTACGTGCCGCTGGGGGAAGAGCAGGTGCAGGACATCCTGTCCCAGGTCACCTTCGACCTGAATCATTATAAGCAGCTGTACACGGCCCTCCACGACTATGGAAACGAGCTGGGCCGCAGCGTCGTGACGGTGACGGCGGTGACCTCCAACCTGGACTGGTTCAACAGCGTGCAGGAGCGCAGTAACCAGTGCTCCGGCGTCATCATTTTCGAAAACGGCATGGAGCTTTTGATTCTGACGGATTATTCCGCCATCAGGTCCGCGGAAAGGCTGCTGCTGACCTTCTATGACGAATCCCAGACAGGGGCCCAGCTAAAGCAATATAATGAGGCCACCAATCTGGCGGTGCTTTCAGTGCCGTTGGAGGAGCTGAGCGATGCGGTAAGGGGCGGGCCAGGGAATGCGCAGGACGGTTTCGAAGCGGGGGTCCAGGACAGTCCGACAGGCGCGGGCGCTCCGGGCAATCAGGATCCGGATGCCCCGGAAGATGAGAACCCGGACGAGCCGGGAGACCTGGGCGCTTCGGGCAGCCCGGGCCAGGGGAACACAGGGGCCCAGGATTCGGGCGGCCAGACAGCCCGGAATCCGGAAGAACCGGAGAGCGGGCTCCCCATCGTGGAATTCGGATACTCCAATGCGAAGAGTCTGGCCGGGACGCCGGTCATCGCCGTGGGCAGCCCCATGGGAACCAGCAATTCCCTGAGCTACGGCATGATAACCGCGTCCGGCACCACCGTATCCACAGCGGACAGGAACTACCGGATCCTGCTGACGGACATCAGCGGAAGCCAGAACGCCAGCGGCGCCCTGTTCGATTTGCAGGGGAAGATGATCGGATTCATCACGAATCACAGGACAGGCTCGGACATGAAGAACCTGATCATGGCCTATGGCATCACGGACCTGCAGAGGACTGTGGAGAAGATGTCCAACGGGGCGGAGATCGCCTACCTGGGCATCCGGGGGGAGGATGTGCCCCGGGAGGTCAACGCGGAGCTTGGGATTCCCTTCGGGGCCTATGTGGAGGAATTCGACATGGACTCCCCGGCCATGCGGGCCGGCATCCAGCGGGGGGATGTGATTACGGCCATCGGGGAGAAAAGCGTATCCGGCTTTATGGAATACAGCAACGCGCTGATGGATCTGGAGCCCGGGCAGACAGTGGAGGTCACAGTCATGCGGCAGGCCCAGGAAGAATATAAGGAAATGAAGTTCAATATTGAGTTGGGAGGAGTCAGGTAAATGAAATTCATCAGAGATCTGAAGGAGGGGGACAGGATTTCCGACATCTACCTCTGCAAGCATAAACAGGCGGCAGTGACCAAGAACGGGAAATCCTATGAGAACGTGATCCTGCAGGACAAGACAGGCGTCATCGACGCAAAGGTCTGGGAGCCGGGCAACCCGGGCATCGGGAACTACGACACCCTGGACTACATCGATGTCTGCGGCGATGTGAACAGCTTCCAGGGCTCGCTGCAGGTCAGCATCAAGCGGATCCGGGTCTGCCGGGAGGGGGAATACAATCCCGCGGACTATCTGCCGGTGAGCGCAAAGGACAACGACAAGATGTACGCGGAGCTTCTGGACATGGTGGACAGCATCCGGAATCCCTGGCTGAAACAGCTCCTGGAGTCCTTTTTCCTGGCTGACGATGAATTTGTCAGAAAATTCCGCCATTCTTCTGCCGCAAAAACGGTGCACCATGGGTTTGTAGGCGGATTATTGGAGCATACTTTAAGTGTGGCGAAGCTGTGCGGCTACTATTGCGGCGCGTATCCGATTCTGAACCGGGATCTCCTGCTGACGGCGGCCATGTGCCATGACATCGGCAAGGTGAAGGAGATTTCACCTTTCCCGGAAAACGACTACACGGATGACGGCCAACTGCTGGGGCATATCGTCATGGGCTCCCAGATGGTGGCGGAGAAGGCGGCGGCAATCCACGGCTTCCCCCATGGGCTGCTGGCCCAGGTACAGCACTGCATACTGGCCCACCACGGGAAATACGAGTACGGCTCGCCCAAGCTTCCGGCGCTGATGGAGGCCCTGGCGCTGAACTACGCGGATGACACGGACGCGAAGCTGGAGACCTTCAAGGAGATACTGGAGAACAACAGCGGGAACCAGGGGTGGCTGGGGTACAACCGGCTGTTCGAGTCCAATCTGCGGGCTACCAGAGAATAGGGACATACGGTTTCGGGCAAAGAATGAAGGACATGCTTAAGAGCAGGATTTGAGAGGAAGTCTTAAATATAGAAGGAATGCCCGCAAAGGGCGCGTGGAGGTGCAAGATGAAGGTGACGGACGATATTTTGTATGTAGGCGTGGACGATCACGAGGTGGATCTGTTCGAGGGGCAGTATCAGGTGCCTGGCGGGATGGCCTACAATTCCTATGTGATACTGGACGAGAGGATTGCGGTGATGGATACCGTGGACGCGGGGTTCGGCGCCCTGTGGCTGGGGAACGTGGAGGCGGCCCTGGGAGGGCGCAGGCCGGATTACCTGGTGGTGCAGCATATGGAGCCGGATCACTCGGCCTGTATCCCCCTTTTCCTGGAAAAGTATCCGGAGGCCCAGGTGGTGGCTACCGCCCCGGCCTTTAAGATGATGGACCAGTTCTTCTCTCTGGGGGCTGAGGTGAAGCGGATGCCCGTGGCAAACGGGGCGGAGCTGGATCTGGGGCGGCATAAGCTGAGCTTCGTGTGCGCGCCCATGGTGCACTGGCCCGAGGTGATGATGACCTATGACCCGGCGGACAAGGTGCTGTTCTCGGCGGACGGCTTCGGGAAGTTCGGGGCTCTGGACGTGGAGGAGGACTGGGCGGATGAGGCCAGGCGGTATTATATCGGCATCGTGGGGAAGTATGGCCCCCAGGTGCAGAACGTGCTGAAGAAGGCGGCGGGGCTGGAGATCCGGAAGATCTGTCCGCTCCACGGGCCTGTGCTGGAGGAGAACCTGGAGTATTATCTGGGGCTGTATGACAAATGGTCTTCCTATGAGCCGGAGGAGGACGGCGTGGTAGTGGCATATGCCTCTGTGTACGGGCACACGAAAGCGGCGGCGGCCCGTCTGGCGGAGGAGCTGCGCGACAGGGGCGTGACAGTGGCCGTCTACGACCTGGCCAGGGACGACATGGCGGCGGCAGTGGCGGACGCTTTCCGCTACAGCAAGCTGGTGCTGGCCTGCAACACCTACAATATGAGCGTCAATCCCTTCATGCACCAGTTCCTCACGGTGCTGGCGGAGCACAGCTATCAGAAGCGCACGGTGGGGCTGATCGAGAACGGCTCCTGGGCCCCTGTGGCGGCCAAGGCCATGCGGGGGATGCTGGAGAAATGCAAGGAGATCACATTTGCGGAAAATACGGTGACAGTGCTGTCCGCCATGAAGCCCCAGAATGAGGAGCAGATAAAGTCGCTGGCGGCGGAGCTGGCGTAGGAGCGAAGGATTTTCAGGCAAGCGCCCACGGCGGATTTGCCGCGCCGGGGATTGGCATCGGCTGGGATATGCTTTGCGGAGGTATCCGGGAGGGGTAACCGCGAGGCTTTGGTGAGGCCGGTGCGATAGAGCCGGGTTCGCTGTGGAGTTGCTGTGAGGGAGAGGAGCAGGCCTTTCCTGACCCTTGGGGAAAAGGGGAAATCCAGAAGGGACTGGGCAATCCGACAGGATTCGGGAAATGGGAATAAACGTAGAACAATAAAGGATATAACGGGAAAAAGTATGAAATTTCAGAAAAACGAACTCGCTGTAGTGACGATTGAGGACATGGGAAGCGATGGCTTCGGCATAGGGAAGGTGGACGGCTTTGCGCTGTTCGTCAAGGATGCCGTGGTGGGCGACAGGGTGGAGGCGAGGATCGTAAAGAGCAAAAAGAATTATGCCTATGCGCGGCTGGAGAAGGTCATTGAGCCTTCTCCTTTTCGCGTGGAGCCGAAATGCCACTGCCACAGACAGTGCGGGGGATGCCAGCTCCAGGTTCTCTCCTATGAGAAGCAGTTGGACTATAAGCAGGACAAGATACGGAACAGCCTGATCCGCATCGGGGGCTTTGCGCCGGAGGAGGTCGACCGGTGGATGGAGCTCATCGTGGGGATGGAGGAGCCCTTCCGCTACCGGAACAAGGCCCAGTATCCTGTGGGCAGGGACAGGGAGGGGAATGTGGTGGCCGGGTTCTACGCAGGGCGGACCCACAGCATCATCCCCAATACCGATTGCCTGCTGGGGCCTGTGGAAAATGAGACCGTCATGGAAGCCGTGCTGGATTATATGCGGGAGAATCGGGTCAGCGCATATGATGAGGCATCCGGAACCGGGCTAGTGCGTCATGTGCTTATACGCAAGGGGTTCGTCAGCGGGGAGATTATGGTGTGCCTGGTGATTAATAAAAAAGTGACAGATGTGTCATGTGGCGTGCCGAAAGAAATGGTATCCCGGGGAAAGGATATTGGGACAGGGCGGACGGCCGGGGGGATGCGCAGTGGGACGGAAGGATGTCGGGGGCTGGAAGGAGAGTCTGCGGAAGGGCACCGAGGGCTGAAAGGAAGGGCTGTGGAAGGATGCCGATATGAAAGAAGGGCAGAATGCCCCATGCCGGGAGAAGAGCGCAGCTTTCAGGGGGAGTTCCTGCCCCGGCAGGACAGGCTCCTGCGGAAATTGACCGGGATAGCGGGCATGACCAGCATCTCCGTGAGCATCCAGACCGAACGCACCAATGTAATCATGGGCAGGGAGATACATACAATCTGGGGGAAGGACTGCATTTCGGACACCATCCGCGTCCGGGACATGGAGAGCCCGGGCTGGCCCTACACGGGGAGGGAGCTGACCTTCCACATCTCGCCCCTGTCCTTTTACCAGGTGAATCCCGTCCAGACGGAGAAGCTCTACAGCCTTGCCCTGGAATACGCCGGGCTCACCGGGCAGGAGACGGTGTGGGATCTGTACTGCGGCATCGGCACCATCTCCCTGTTCCTGGCGGATAAGGCGAAGCAGGTCTATGGCGTGGAGATCGTGCCCCAGGCCATAGAGGATGCCAGGGAGAACGCGGTGCGCAACGGGATTGGGAATGCGTCCTTCTTCGTGGGGAAGGCGGAGGAGGTGCTGCAGAAGTTTTGCCATGGCGGGGATTGGGAGGATGCTGCGCATCCGGACGTGGTGGTGGTGGATCCGCCCCGGAAGGGATGCGACAACACGTGCCTGAGAGCCATATTGGCGGCTGAGCCGGAGCGGATTGTCTATGTAAGCTGCGACCCAGCGACCCTGGCCAGGGATTTAAGGGTACTCTGTGATGGGGGGTATGGGATTGAGAGAGTGCGGGGGATGGATCAGTTCGGGATGACGGTGCATTGTGAAACCATTGTACTTTTGTCCCACAAATCACCAGATAGCCATATTAATGTAAAACTATAAATGAGCAAAATTGAATTTTTACCAAAATTGCATTAAATGCTTTAAAAC
>NZ_CAPDXS010000067.1:0-26873 GCF_948601915.1 uncultured Acetatifactor sp.
CCACCGAGATCTACACTCTTTCCCTACACGACGCTCTTCCGATCTCGGTGAGCCACAGCGTCTATGCGGCCATGACCCTGGAGCCTTTGAGCGAGGCGGATTACGACAGGCTGCGGGACATCCATGACGGTGCGGGGGAGGATTCCGGTCAGGGACATGCGCGGGATTCCTATTTCCTGCTGGCAAAGGACGCTGTGGCCCGGGAATATGCCTCCGTGTCAGCCACCACGATCTTTCCTCTTTTCTATCTGGCGCTGGTGCTGACCCTTGTGTCCGCCACCATCCTCACCGTGCAGCAGCTCAGCCAGGGGCCGCGGTTCGCCCGGCAGTTCGGTCTGCTGGAGAAGCTGGGTATGGACAGGCGGGAGATGGCCCGGACGCTGCGCAGGCAGTTGGCGGTGTACTATGCCATGCCCGCGGTGCCGCCTTTGCTGATCAGCATCCCCCTGCTCGTGGCCATGGGGCATTCCTTTGAGCCGGGAGCCATTAGCGGAGACTGGCAGTTGGCCGGGATACTGGGGGTGACGCTTGGGCTGTTCTTCCTGATCTATCTGGTGTATATCCTGACGGCCTACAGCAGCCTGAAGCGCAGCGTGCTGCCGGGTTGAAGTTCTTTTGCCGGGACGGCAGAAATTAACCCCGATGAATCTCTTCACCGGGGTCTTTTTCTAAGCTGTGGGCATCATGAAACGTTCCTTTTCCTCCTGTGTCAAATCAATCGGTGCAATACCTCTTTCTTTTGCATATTTCACCAGCCCTCTCATGTCCAATTTGACCTTTGGAATCTGGCTTGGCATGATGGGCCCGGGCGTTCTGCTAAGGCTCTCCTTATATTTCTTCATCTGTCCATTCATAATCATACACCTCCACCAACTCTTGTGCCTGCTTTTCATCAATGAAGATCTGATACTCATGCAACATTCCAATGTGTTCAGCCTGAAATGCCTTACAATAATGCTCTACTAAGTCCATATTTGCAGCAAATCCTGTTACTGCGCCGCCAAAACCGTAATCCATAGATTTCTGCGCTGCTATCGCAAACAAATGGCCACCGACTCCAATATATTTGGGCTTATTACCCAACTGTTTATTATTGAGTGGAGCCGTACACATCCATGTGATAAAGACCCCTTGCATATCATTGCTGGGGTACAACGCAACCAATCCCTGAATATCAACAGTCCCTTTAATCACCAGTGCATAAATTTCATTTTCTTTGAGCAGTTCTGCCCAATTAGTATACCAACCTGTTCTAGAATTATAATTCTTCAAAAAACTGGCTCGTCTAATACGAATGACCTCTGTTTCCAATATTGCCCCTGTATTGTCATCCTTAAGACAGGGAGTCAATTCATCTATTTCAACAGCAATCATTTTAGTATCCTCCCTTAATCCGCTGCAGCTTCTTACTTAAATTATAATCTAAAATGCCCTGAAATACAACAAAAATAATGTTATTTGAACACCCGGAACCCGTTCCCCACAATCGTTGTGGACTCCGAATAAATGATGAACGCTTTACCGTCTATCCTCAGGATCTCCTCCTGGAACCGGGGAAGCTCGTTCTCCTTCAGCGCGCACAGCAGCACTTCGTTTTTCTCCATGGTGTACGCGCCCACGGATTCGATGATCGTGACGCCTCTGGGGGAATGCGACACCAGGAATTTCGATATCTCCTCCCCCTTGTCCGTCACCACAAAGGCCAGCTTCGACACATTCAGCTTGCTGATCAGCAGGTTGATGGAGAAGGACGCCACAAAAAGCGCCAGTATGCCGTACAGCGCCAGGTTGATCGTCTTAAAGACGATCAGCGACAGCAGGATTACCAGCGCGTCCACCAGCATCAGAATGCTCCCAATCTTCACATGGGGAAAGGCTTTCTGCACAAGCCTGCTCAGGATGTCCGTGCCGCCGGTGGACGCGCCCTCTATCAGGGCCAGGCCCACGCCCGCCCCGTAGAAAACGGCCCCGAAGATGGAGGCCAGGAAGACATCCGTCGTCAAAGGCGGCAGATAGCTGAACAGCTGCACGAACAGAGAGAGCAGCGCCGCCCCCAGTATGGTATCCTTGACGAAGACGAACCCCAGGAATTTCCATGCCAGCGCAAGCAACAGGATATTGATGACCGCAAAAGAGAGTCCCGGCTGGACCCCCAGCATGTGATAAAAAATGGTCGAAACACCGGATACTCCTCCGCTGACGATTTTGTTCGGCGTGTAGAACACACTGATTGCAAATGCCACCAGCAGTACTCCGAAGACGATTGTGACGTATTTCTGTAAGGTACTTTTCATATTTTCCCGCTGTCTCATTTCATCCTCTCCCTCATATCCGGTGTACTAGTCCTGTCTGTAACCGTCCAGGAAAGCGCCCATCTTCCCCATGGCGCTGTGCAGCTCCTTTGCCTCAGGCAGCATGACGATCCTGAAATGGTCCGGCTCCGGCCAGTCGAAGCCGCTGCCGGGCACCAGCAGGATATTCGTGGCGTGCAGCAGGTCCCTGGCGAACTTCCTGTCGTCCGTAATGTGGAACTTCTGTATATCCAGCTTAGGGAACAGATAGAAGGCGGCGTCATTTTTGACGAAGGTCAGGCCGTCAATCTTCTCCAGTTCATCCACCGTGGCCTGCCTCTGCTCATAGATGCGGCCTCCGGGCCTGACCATCGACGACGGGGTCTCCATATCCTCCAGCGCCGCCGGGATGACCAGCTGCGCCAGGGTGTTGGAGCAGAGGCGCATGGAGGTCAACTGCACGATTCCCTGTCTGTACTCCTCTGTCAGATGCTCCGGCCCGCTGATGACCATCCAGCCGCAGCGGTATCCGCAGAGACAGTGGGACTTGGAGAGGCCGTTCATGGTCACCACCGGCAGATCCGGGGCCAGGGACGCGAAGGAAGTGTGCTCCAGCCCGTCCATGACCAGCCGGTCATAGATTTCATCGGAAAATACCAGCAGATCCTTCTCCCGCGCGATCTCCGCCACCTGGGACAGGATCTCCGCCGGATACAGCACTCCCGTGGGGTTGTTGGGGTTGATCAGCACGATTGCCTTTGTCCTGTCCGTTATTTTGGCGCGGATATCCCCGGCGTCCGGGCACCAGTGCGCCTTTTCGTCGCATACATAGAAAACGGGCCTGCCCCCCGCCAGGTATACGGAATTGCTCCAGAGGGAATAGTTCGGCGTGGGGACCAGCACTTCGTCCCCCGGGTTCAGCAGCGGCATCAGCGCGAAGGAGACCACCTCGCTGACTCCGTTTCCGATGAAGACATCCTCCGGCGTGATACCCTGGATTCCCTTCTTCCGCTCATATGCGCAGATGGCTTCCCTGGCCTGGGGCATGCCCTTGAAATCACAGTACCCCACTCCCTTTTCCTCCTGCCCCACCAGGGCCTGCGCGATGCTGTCCGGCAGCCCGAACCCAAAGGTCGCCGGGTTCCCGGTATTCAGCCGCAGCACCTCGATTCCCCTGGCCTGCATTTCCATCGCCTCCACAAACAGAGGCCCTCTGATATCCGAATGCACGTTCTGCATTCTGTCTGCACATTTCAACCGATTCATCTTTCCCTCCTGCACGACTCTGCTCAGCAACAGTTTCACTATTTGCCTTATCATACATAATGTCAGCCATATAGTCAAATATATATTATACTATCTATCTATATGTTTTTGGCTATATCGTGTCCCAATGAATCTCCGGCAAGGGCTTCCTGGCAGCGGCAGCGCGGAAAGGCTATTTTTGATAGAAATCCCCGATGGCCCCCAGGTACTTCCCCAGGGAATGGTAATAGCCCGAATAAATCACCGGGTCGAAGGCTGTCAGGTCCACTCCCCAGCCCCCCACATCAATCTCCTCGTCCACCTGCACATCCCTGATCCTGCAGAAAAAGGTGTCCGACTCCCCTGTGGCGACCTGGCTGGCCACCTGGCACTCGCAGACCCAGGGGCTTTCGTCCAGGGTGGGGGCCTCCACCCAGAGGGCCCTGCCCCAGGCATAGGGGAGGGCGTCCTTGAGCCCTTCCTTCCCGGAGGTCTGGCCGAAATAGTCCACCAGGGGGAGCATGCCGGTGGTGGCCAGGTTGACGGTGAGCTGCCCGGTCCGCAGGACATTCTGCTTGGTCTGCTTTGTGCCGTACATGCTGATAACGATCAGGCAGGTGTCGCCCTCCTCACAGGTCTTGCTCACCCAGGTGATGGGGGCGAAATCAGGCGTGCCGTCCTGATTAAAGGTGCCGATGATAAAGGTGGGCTGCACAATCATTTCATGTCTGGCTCCGATGGATTTTCTTTTCATGCTCTTTTCCTCTTTTCGTTTTGTCTGTGTTTGTCTGCTTTCGTTGTCCGGGTCTGTCTGTATGGGTCTGTGATGACAGATTTCCCGGCGCTGTCCGGCCTTCTGTACGGTCTGCCTAATTGATGGAGACAGCTTCCACATCCAGCCGGAAAATCACGAAGAACATATCGTCCTGCCGGATATACTCCTGCCGGATCATGGGATACATCTCCAGCATGGCCTCCTGGACTTCACGGGAAGCCTCCGCCCTCACCCGGCCGCTTATGCGGATCCACTGTCTGGTATAGAGATTGTAGCTTGCAAGCTCCACCAGGGGATTCCCCGCCAAATCCCCATAGACGCTTTTCCGTTTATCCGTCACCAGATACAGGGCCCTGTCATCGGCGTGGATCATTCCCATGGGCCGCAGCCTGGGCCTGCCCTCCGCAGAGGTGGCCAGGAAGAAGTACCCGCATTCCCGGATGAAGCGGGCTGCGCTCTCCGGAGAAATTTCCGGGGGCGTCCTCCTGTCCCCGGCATCCTCCTCCAGATTCTCGTTCAGCAGAAAGTCGATGCTGCATTCCAGGAGCCTGGCCAGTTTAATCAGCTTCTCCGTCTCGGGAAAGGCCACGTCCATCTCCCAGCGGGACACGGACTGGCGGGAGACCTGCAGCAGCTCCGCCAAATGCTCCTGGGTGATGCCTTTCTTTTTCCGCAGCGCTGCCAGTTTTTCACCTGTGGTCATATCTCTACCTCCTCATAGATGTCCCGCACCATGTCTTCCATGTCCATGCCCTCTTCTCTCGCGTATGTCCGCCGGAATTCTTCCATGCTGCCATCGAACAGGACAGCCCCTTTTGCCAGGACGACGATCCTCCTGCATATATACTTCCCCATGGCGGCGGCGAGCAGGTACAGAATCAGGTTGGGATACCGGATCCGTACGTGGATGCCGAAGAGCAGCATGGCCATCAGCACGGACGGCAGGATCCCGTAGACGGTCTGGAACATGTTCCGGGCCAGGGAGCGGGTGAAGAGGTATTTCTTCAGCCCCACGGGAAGCAGGAGCTCCGAGGAAATGGTGCCGCTGCACACACTGTCGTTGAACTCGCCCATGACAGAGGTCTTTGTGATGCCTCCGGTAAAGCCCGCCAGGACGCTGTAGGCAACCATGTCGCTCAGCAGGACGCCCCTTACCGCTCCGCCGCTGCCCGCGTACACGCCCTTCCATATATATATCTTCAGGATTATGTACAGGAAAGAAAATAAGGTGCCTGCCAGATAGTCGAACCGATATACGGATTTCTCCCGAAAGGAAAGAATGAATATTTTTCTCCACAGCCCCATGGCGCCCTCCCGCTTTTCCATTGGTATACGATTATCGTAATGCGGAAGTGCGCGTATGAGAAGGGATTTGCGGTTGCCGGATGTAACGTTTGGAGTGCGTTTCGGCGGCATGCAGACATCCGTCCGGCTTCTGCCTGGCTGTTTCCACTAAAAAGGGCTGCTCTGCTACGAGCAACCTTTTTCTAAAAAACAACATCCTTAAAAAGTTTCTTGCAAATCTCTTGATTGTCTATATCATAGTCGTCTACATCCATGCTGCGCTTATAAAAAAGGTAAAAGAAATTATCCCTGTCTTTCTCCTTGGCTTCTATGGCAGATACTATTTTCCCTACAGCCGCGACCTTTTCCCCATCCTTTGTCTGAAAAGCAATATTCGTCGCTGAGAAATCAGGTTTCCCGAATCCACTGTTAAACTGCGATGCCATCAATATAACAAAATTACAGCTAATCCCTTTTTCGGTTGCATAACCTTCCAGAGAATGGACTACCTTTAAAATCATCTCCTTATTTTCTAATTGAACCTTTTTGGTCTCCGAATCCATATCAGTGGCAAGCAGGGTTTCCTTTTCTTTTTCAAGCTTGCCAATCAATGCATCATCTATTACCCAGGAATCAGTACTTTTGATTAAATATTTCGCCGTGACGCTCATTGCCTGTTCAAACTTCTCCAGCAAACTTCCCCCAAAAGCTTCTGCTCCACGCCGTCAAAAAACTTCCCATATTCTGATATGCCAATTATCGCGCTCATAATCTCATGAGGTGCAGCGGCAGAACTCGAATCTTTCGGAATATCCTTTGCAAAATCCTCATTTCCGATAGTTTCAATCAATTTGTTATGTATTTGTGTATAATCATGGTCTTTTCCAAGATAAAACCCTTCGCCTGTGTGGGAAAAAGGTGCATGTCCTACGTCATGCAACAGACATGCAAGCTTAAACAATTCGCCAATCCTCTGTAAATCAATAGGCGTACCAATCTTTTTCTGCACTTCTTTTATCAGTTGATTGACCGTTAGCTCTCCCAGATGAAAGACCCCCATCGAATGGACAAAACGATTGTGGACTGCCGAGGAATAAAGCGGAGAGTAGCAGGAATCTTTATATAGCCATAGATTGGATCTTTCACTCTTTTACAGTCTTTCATGAATATGCTCCCAATACGTTTACGGAACGCTGATTCATAAATGCCAGCAATACATCTAAAGCCAGATATCCTCTAAACTGTTGGATTAAATCTTCCACTTCTTTATCATCCGTTAACTTAATCCCTCTTTTTCCGTTCTGTTCCATTTCTTCAAAAAATTCAGAGTAATTTCTGAAAAGTGCATCCGTGTTTTCCCTTGACAATATAAGAACAGCTTTCTCTCCGTTCTCTCTTAAAATCTGGACTACCTCTGCACCGTACATTTCAATTTCATTGTAAGTAAGGAATCGCCGCCCGTCCTTTTTGAGCATCTCAATCATCGCATTTGCTGCCAAGTCTTCAATTCCAATGTAAAAGCACATCTGCACCACTCCCTCATGTCCATACTAACCTTCATATACTTATACTGCATAACGCTGAATACTGTCTAATGTAATCATGCGATTGAACCAGTCAGCGTTATGCAGTCTGATTACACGGCAAGTGAAATCGTTAAGCAGTATAAATCATACGCTGCCCCCATCTATTTAGTGTTATCTATTGTATCATTTTTTTATTCACATTTCAATATCAAAAAAACGTACCTATTTTATCCAGAATCCAATCATCTCCATCTCTTTATTATAGCTCACGGTAAATGTGGCAGTCCCCTTTTCGAAGGCAGCCACGATTACGGCCACCGCGCATTCCGCGCCGTCCTTATCCTTCTGGCCCACCACAGAGCTGCTCTTGTACTCCTGAAAGGCTCCCTTCTGCCCGGTGATGGTCTCCATATTGGCGGCCAGGACCTCCGCCGATAGGGCGGCCTGCATCTCTTCGCCCATGAGCGCCACGCATTCCTCGTACTCTCCGGCCGTCAGATGGTCGATGGCCTCATGAGCCGCAGCTTTCACCTTCTCCTCATCGAAGTCGCCGGAAAGCTTCGTGCCGCTGCAGCCCATCAGCAGGAGCATTGTTGCGGCCATGATAAGGGCCATGGAAATGCCTTTCCTCAGGATGCGGCCAAGGTTTTCATTCTTCTTTGCAGTCATGTCTGTCTTCCTGTTTGTCTTCATGTTTGTCCTCCTCCTGTCCGGATTTTCTTTCCCGGACTCTTATTTCATTTATGCCCACGCCTTAAACGCCCTTTCTCCGGTAGGCGCAGATTCCCGCCGCCAGCGTCAGGCCGCCCAGCGCAGCCGCCCAAAGCTCAATCCCCAGGACGCCCACGCCGAATACAGCGGGCAGTATCACCACCGCAGCGTCCAACACTCCGTGCAATATCACCGCCAGCGCCCAGTACAGGGCGCTCCTGCCCGTCCGCACGCCGTACATGACAAGCAGCGACGCACCCACATGGAAGGCCATGGCAGAGAGCCGCTCCGCTCCGGACACCAGGACGCTTGCCCCTGTCGCCCCGAGCAGCTCTGCCTGTCCCGCCAGCGCCATCACCACACCGGCAATCATATTGAGGCCCACCAGCAGCATGGCCTCTATACCGCCGTGGCCCAAGCCAAACGCCAGGCCGTGCTCCATGGTATCTTTCCCCTTCAGAAGATACCTGGCGGCCATCCACCGGGCCGTCTCCTCCGCCAGCCCCGCCGTCAGCCCCAGGAACAGGCCGTATCCCCAGGGATATAGCTGCATCACCGCAAACCATCCGAAGTTCGGCAGTACGAACTGCAGGACAGGTATGCGAATCAGCAACTGGCTTACCACGAATGCCGCTGCCCCCCAGGCAAAGGCTTTCCCGGTGCCCCTGCGCTTTCGCATCAGGAGCACCAGGCCTACGATCGGCACTCCGAAACATATCGCGATCCCCACAATCAAGCTCGCCACCAACATGTACCCACCTCCTGAATCAAAGGCCCCGCTGCAAGCAACGGGATATCAAACTTGCAGCCCTGCAGAGCAGTATTTGTCCCTCGCGGCAGTCGCCAAATGTCTGCAAGCAGCCACTTGGCTCGTTGCTCGCGGGAACAAACTTCCCCGCTGCGGGCATTTCTGACGGAAGCCGCTGCGCGTCCGCCCAGATTCTGTCCGGACTGTCCGTTACCTATGCCATTATTTTAAAGTCCCCACAACAAAAAAGCAATACGCCTTACCTAAGGTATGGCATATCGCTCCTGAAAGACAGCATCATCTCAAATCGGACGGTGTAAGCGCCTCCGCCGTCAGCATCACCCTGACGGTGAACACCCCGTCTTTCCAGTCCATCTGCATGTCCCCACCGTACTGCTCCACGGTCTGCCGGATGATTTTCAGGCCCAGCCCCTGATGCCCCGCCTGGCGGGAGCGGAATGTGCTGCCTGCCTTTACCGGGGCTGTGTCGCAGCTGTTCTCCAGGGTGACGGATAGGAACTGCCGCACCCGGTTCACCCGCAGCCGGACATACTTCTCCCTGCTCTCCGCTGCAGCCGCCACCGCATTGTCCAGCAGATTGGCGAACAGGGCCGTCACGTCCATTTCTCTCATGAAATCCAGGGACAACTCCCCCACCTTCATGTCCTCCATGACGTTTAGACGTTGCATTATCTTCGCTTTATCATTTAATATAATGTTCAGCAGCTTTTCCGAGGTGTAGTATCTCTGCTGAAAGCTATTCAGCATCCGGTGGATGTCCCCGGCGTATTTTTCCGCTATATGGGCGGCTCCATGGGAATCCTCACAGACGGCGCTGCGGGCATCACCAAAAGCGTCTCCACAGGCACTTCCTCCGGCGGCATAAGGCACATCGCCACAGGTATCCCCTTCGGCGGCGCCAGAAGCCTCCCTCCCCGCATTCCCTCCGATGACGCCACCGGCATGTTCTCTGGCGTACAGCGCCTCCATGGCCTGGATATGGTTGCGGATGTCGTGAATCAGCTTCCGGGAGGCCTCGTACTTCTCCTCCTCCCGCTCGTAGTACTGATGCTGCATCCGGGCCTGGGCCCGGTAGAGATTGCGCTCGTTCTCCAGCCTGTGGTTCTCGCTCATCACGTCCACCAGCACACAGAAATAGATGTTCAGCCCAATCAGCAGCAACAGGTTGATCCCCAGCAGAACCAGCATTTCCTTTGTGGGAAAAATCTGTACCAGATACAGCATGCAGTACATATTGAAGACGGAATACAGAGGCAGCAGGACGGAGAGCGCCACCTGCCTCACGGTGATATGCCGCCCGGCCCTGCGCCCCACCGCCATGGACACCAGCAGGATCACCATGAACTCCGCCATCCTGGTGGCCGCCACCAGCAGAATATACTGGAGCTGGGGCGCATTCAGATACAGAGCCCCCTCCGCCACCAGCACCTGATACGTCAGCACTGCCGCCACATCCGTAAGCCACACCGCCACGGACAGGATGAGATAGTACAGGCAGTAAATCTTCGGCGTCCCATAGGCCCGCCATGCCACCAGCGGGAACAGGAATTGAAAAAACAGGTTCACCCAGGTATTCCCCAGGCTGGAGAATGCCACACACACCAATATATAGGCCGATATGATGCCAAGCGTCCGCCCGGGCAGGCCCCGCCGGAACATGCTCTCACGCCAGGACATCCTCTTCTCCCCGGCCATGCCCCTTAGCCGCGATATGCCCTTCCGACGGGCCATCCCCTCCTGTCCGGGCGCGTCTCTCAGCCGCGATACGTCCTTCCGCCGGGGCATATCCTCCCCCAGAAGCCTGTCCTCCTGCCCGGGTAGGCCTGCATACCCTGACATCCGGTAAGCCCCGTAGAACATGCCCCCCAGGATGAACACGCTTCCCACACAGGGAATCACTATGTAAATCAGGATTTCCACGCCGCCCGCCCCCTCTCTCCCGCCAGATATTCGTTCAATGCCCTGCGGAACCCGGCGGATTTCTTCTGGGACAGAGGGATTATCCTCCCGTCTGTAAGCGTGATTTCATACCCATGGATACGCTGTACCGCATAGAGGTTCACCACGAAGCTCTTGTGGGGCATGGCGAATCCGTAGCCCTCCATCTCCCGGGCCAGCTCGGTAATCTGGCGCTTCAAATGCCAGACCCGCTCCTCAGTGTACATCAGCACCTGACGGCTCAGGTATTCGAAGCACAGGATTCTGGAGGGCACGATGTGGACGATCCCCTCTTTCGCCAGGAACTCCAGCTCAGGCTCAGGCCCCGCCAGCCCATAGGCAAGAGCCTCGTCCAACTGTGCGAAGAGCTCCTCCGCTTTCAGGGGCTTCAGCAGATAGGCGAAAGCATGCACCCCAAAGGCGAAGATGGTGTAGTCGCTGTAATTGGTGACATAAATCAGCTTCACCTCCTTGTCCACCTCCCGGATGCGCCGGGCGGTCTCGATGCCGTTGGGCCCCTCCATGTCGATGTCCAGCAGCAGGATGTCGTATTTCTTCCCCGCCGCCAGAAGGGCCTCCCCGCTGGTGTAGGCATCCGCGGAGAGGGGAAGCTTTTTATAGTGTCGTAACAGCTCCAGGGTCTCCCCCAGAATCTTTTCGTCATCGTCGCAGACCGCTATCTTTATCATACCGGGCCTCGCCCCTTCCCTGTCTTATGGCTATGAACCTTCAATCGACTATGCATCTGTCTTCATTCTTTCAAAGACATATTCCGTCTCCGTGGACAATTCCTCCCGGAACGCGTACCCCAGCCTCCTGTACCGCTTGAGCTCCTCAGGTTCCTCTATCTTTTCCTCTGCCAGGAACCGCACCATGTCGCCCCTGGCCATCTTGGCGTAAGTCCCCTTCGTCACCAGCTTTCCGTCCGATTCCTCGCAGAAGGTAATGGTGATGAACCTGTCCTTCTCTGTCAGGTATCTCTCGACGCATTTCGAATATTCTTTGGAGGCAAGGTTTATCAAAAGCCCGCTGCTGTCCCGAACCGCCTGATACAGCCTGTTTCCCCAGAATTCATACAGATTCTTATGTCCGCCCACGGCGGCCTTTGCCTGCATTTCCAGCCGGTAGGGCACAACGCCGTCCATGGGCCGCAGCACGCCGTAAAATGCCGACAGTATCCGCAGATGCTCCTGCACATATTCGTACTGTTCCCTCTCAAATACGGCGGGTGCCATATACTGGTAGGCAATCCCTTCGTAGGCCAGCACTGCCGGGGTCAGGTTCTGGCGCAAGTCCATATGTGCAATGCGGTCAAAATTCTCCCTGGCAATGCTGTCGTTGCATTTCCAAAGGCCTTGCAGATCTTCTCCGGACTGCCTCCGCAGCCAGGAAAGAAGGCCGTCAGCCTGCTCCACGAACTGCGGCAGCCCCAAAGGCTCCAGGCTGTCCGTATCCACCTTCATCTTCTTGGCCGGTGACAAAATAATCTTCATCGCGTCTCCCTGTAAGCTTTCCGCGCCCTTGATTTTGCGGGCTTAGAAAATCTTCATTCCGTTCACACTTCGTTCAGCATCTTCTCCGGATCCTCCGCCGCCTTTACCTTGTCATTGGCCTTGATGATAATGCCCTCCTCGTCAATCAGGTAGGTGGTGCGCACCACGCCCATGGAAATCTTGCCGTAATTCTTCTTCTCCTTCCACACATCGTAGGCTTCGATGACCTTCCGCTCCGGGTCGGCCAGCAGCGTGAACGCCAGGCCGTACTTTTCCTCGAACTTCTTGTGGGATGCCACCGTGTCCTTGCTGACTCCCAGCACCACCGCTCCCTTTTCCGTAAACTGGGGATACCGCTCCGAAAAGCCGCAGGCCTGTTTGGTGCATCCCGGGGTGTTGTCCTTGGGGTAGAAATACAGGATCACCTTCTTCCCCGCGTAATCCGACAATTTGTGCATCTCCCCGTTCTGATCCGGCAGCTCGAAATCCGGCGCCTTTGTTCCTGTCTCCAACATACTTTTTTCCTCCATTTATCCTCTGTCATCGTTACATTTTTGTCATTACATATTATTACATTTATCGCTACATCTCTATCAGGCCATGCTTTTTCAGCCTGGCTTTGATGCCGCCTCTGGTCCTGCTGTGCTGCCTGGCCATTTCCGCCATGGTCATTCCTTCCTGGAACTCCTGCTTCAGCCGCTCGTCCTCCTCCGCGCTCCAGGCCGCGCCCGCCCCGTCCGGACGGTTCCTCGCCCGGTTGAACTCCGCTCTGTCGAACTTTGGCTTGGCAGAAGATTTCGATTCCTGTCGCCCGGAAAGCTTGCCATCCCCGTCGCCGTCCGCCTCATCCTCCTGGGCCTGGATGGTTGTCACCGAATGGGGATGGGATTCCGCAAAGGACGCTATGGCGCTTAGGAACCTGTCCCCGTATTTCTCCTGCTTCCTCTCCCCCACGCCGGAGACTTTCACTAAATCTTCTGCGGTTTTCGGCAGTTTTATGCACATGTCAATCAGCGTCTTGTCATTGAAGATGATATACGGCGGCAGCGACTCCTCTCTGGCGATTTCCAGGCGAAGCTTCCGCAATGCCTCGAACAGGTCGTAGCCTACGGAGGTAAGGGCGTCCGTGCTCCTGCGGGGAGCCTTCTTTTTCTCCGAGTTCCTTCCGTCCAGGCTCCTCTCCGGTTCCTTCTCCTGGTAAATGCGCATCATCACCCGGGTGCTTTCATCCCGCAGAGGGGCGATGTCCCCCATCTTCAGCACGCTGTACTGCTCCTGGGTCTGGTACAGGTAGCCCTCCTCCACCATCTGGCTGATCAGGCTCCGCAATTGGGGCTCCCTGTAGTCCTTCAGCGCCCCGTATGTCTTATACTCCACGGTGCCCAGCTCCCGCAGCCTTGCCCTGTCCGCCCCCATCAGAGTCCCCAGGACGATGGTGAGCCCATAGCGGCCCTTTGTCTCCGCCACGCAGTTGATGACCTGTTTGGCCTGGGCTGTCATGTCCTGCTCCTGGTATTCCCGGTGGCAGTTGCCGCAGTTGTCGCAGGGCGTGACGGCCTTTTCCCCGAAATAGTTGAGGATGTAGTTGCGCAGGCACCCGGCAGTCCGGCAGTACCCCTCCATGACCTGAAGGCGGCGCATGTCCCGCTGCTTTATCAGCTCCGTCTCCTCCTCGTCCAGGCCCGAGAAGTCCTTTTTCTCCAGCAGGAACCTGTCGATGACCATATCCTGGGCCGAGAAGAGCAGGATGCACTGGGACGGCTCCCCGTCCCGCCCGGCGCGACCGGCCTCCTGATAGTAGTTCTCCATGCTCTGGGGCATGTTGTAGTGGATGACGTATCTCACGTTGGATTTGTCGATGCCCATGCCGAAAGCGTTGGTGGCTATGATGACAGGGGCGCGGTCATAGATGAAATCGTCCTGGCTCTTCTTCCTGGCCTCATTGTCCATGCCCGCATGGTATCTGGTGACGGGGACTCCCTTTTTGAACAGGACCTCGAAAAGCTTGTCCACATTCTTCCGGGTGGCGCAGTAGATGATGCCGCTGTCCTCCGGGTGGGCCGCTATGTAATCTATTACGAATTCGTCTTTCTTCCGGATGCTCTCCACCCGGTAATACAGATTCTCCCTGTCGAAGCCTGTCACTGTCACATAGGGGTCGATGAGGCTTAAGATGCACAGGATGTCCTCCTTCACCTCCTCCGTGGCCGTGGCGGTAAAGGCGCTGACGATGGGCCTTTTCGGGAGGTTTCGGATGAAGTCCACGATTTTCAGATAGCTGGGGCGGAAATCCTGTCCCCACTGGGAGATGCAGTGGGCCTCGTCCACGGTCACCATGGAAATCTCCGTGCTGGACGCAAACTCCAGAAAGTCATAGCTCTCCAGCCGCTCCGGGGCTACGTAGACAATCTTGTACACGCCATCCGCCGCAAGGGCCAGCGCACGTCTGATCTGCCCCTCCGTCAGGGAGGAATTGATGAACGCGGCGTGGATGCCTACCTCGTTCAGGGCCTTCACCTGATCCTGCATCAGGGAGATCAGGGGCGATATCACTAAGCAAACGCCGGGCAGCATCAGCGCGGGAACCTGATAGCATATGGACTTGCCCGCGCCTGTGGGCATGACGGCAAGCACGTCACGGCCTGCCGTGATGGACGCTATGATGTCTTCCTGGCCTTTCCGGAAGGAGTCATAGCCGAAGAAATGTTTTAGGGCTTCTCTTGCGGTCATTCTGTCTCTGATTCTCCTCTGTCATTCTGGGATTTTCTGTGGCGCACCGGCCTGGACACCCGGAACCGCTCCGTCCAGACTCCGCGCTGACCGGGAGCTGCACTGTCTGGGTGGCCGCGCTGGCCGGGCGCCGCACTGTCCGGGTGGCCGCGCTGGCCGGGAGCTGCACTGTCCGGGTGGGCGCGCTGGCCGGGAGCTGCACTGTCTGGGTGGCCGCGCTGGCCGGGAGCTGCACTGTCTGGGCGGCCGCGCTGGCCGGGAGCCGCACTGTCTGGGTGGGCGCGCTGGCCGGGAGCTGCACTGGCCGGGTCCCTCAATAATCCGGGCTCAGGTATGTGGAACCGAGCCGATTTCCTGTTCCTGCAGCTCCATTTCCTCATAGTACCCCGGCGCTACCATTTTCGTGAGCCATACGCCGTTCTCTGACAGATAGAACGGGCATCCGGCTCCATACATTTCACCGCTGTGTACCTTTAAGACCACCGGCTCCCCGTGGCGTCTCCCCACGGTCAGGGCAGTCTTTCCATCCTTTGACAAGTGCACATAGAGACGGCTCATGGGCTTTATGCCCTCCGCTCTTATGGCTTCCAGTAACGCCGCGGCGGTGCCGTGGTACAGGAATTCCGGCGGCTCCTGCTCCTTCAGCTCCACGTCCACCGGTATGCTGTGGCCCTGGTTCGCCCGAATCAGGGTCTTATCCTGGTTGAAGCTGTACCTCATCTTCTTGTCCGTGGCAACAATCTCCTCCAGCATTTCCCTGTCGATTTCCCTGCCGGTGCCGGCGACTCCCGCCAGCAGCTCCTCCACGTCGGCCCATCCGTGCTCGTCCAAGGTGATGTGGGCTTCCTGGGGCCTGTGGCGCAGAATCATGCTTATGTATATGCTCAGTCTGTCCAATTTTCCCATATGGCATCGCTTCCTTCCAAAGCCGTCCTTCTTTCGCGCCTGGCCCTATATCTTTTTCACGTAATTATAATGGCTCTTGGTGACGAGGTAATAGCGTTCCCCCGGTTCCTTCCCAAATCTCTCTGCCAGGGCCTTTCGATATTTGGCCTTATTCTTCTTAGGGCCGCTCAGGATAGCCTGGTACAGCTCCTCCGCGTCGTCCGCGGCCCAGCCGTTCCTGTGCGCCAGGAGCCTGACATAATTCACGCCCCTCTCGTGCCTGTCCTCCAGCAGCAGCCCTCGCAGCGTCTCCTTGTCTTCTTCGTCCAGATCCCTGAGCCGCCGGTACTCCTCTGCGCCTGCCGTCATGCCCTCAAAGGCGGTCAGCGCTCCGTACAGCAAGCCATTGTCCATGATGTCCACCGATTTCAATAATGCATGGAGGAAATCCTCGTCGGACGCAGCTTTCTCTGGCTCCTCCAGGGCCGCTTCCCTTTCCCCGCGGAACGGCCCTGCCGCAGGAATCGCCTCCCCTGGCTCTTCTGTCCTCTTCGCCATAACTGTTCCCTTTTTGGATATGGCGATTCCCCTTTCCTTCCAATATTGGACTACGCAGTTGTAACCATTATCCCTGGAGACGATGATGTATTCGGCGGCCTCTCCTTTCGAAATCTTCGCCCCAAGCTCGGTGACGAGCTGGAAGTCCAGGGCATTATTCCCCTCAAAGCATCTTATCCACTGCACCCTGCCCATGCCGTGCCGCATCAGCTTGTACACGCGCTCGCAGTTTATGTGGGTGCTCTTGCCTGTGTAGAATACGAAAATGGCGTCCCGCTGGTCTATGGTGTCCAGAAGGTCTACCCATTCATCGCTGATGTTCTCGCTGTCTATCAAGTATATCCTGTCGTATGCCGTGGGCGCCTCGGAAGGGTTCTCTTCCGTCTCCGACGCTTCGCCTGCCGAATCAATCGCAGTCTGTGTCATAAGGTTCTCTTCCATAAATCTTTTTTCTCCTCTATTGTTTTTAAAAGGATGCCGGGACGCTTTTCTTCCATAAAAGCATCTTCCTTGCCATGGAATGCTTTTCTTCCATTGGAAGGCCCCGCTTCCATCATAAAGCATGGCCCAATCTCTCCATTGCACTCTGTAGATTTCGTCTCTCTGGGTACAGGCTGCCGCCCGGCAGAAAATTCGGAACAATAGAATACGCTTCCCGCGCCCTCCATTGCCATGAATTACAGAAACAGCACTACCGTTTTCAGAATGCTTCAGACTTTTATTCCCTGCTTCTATTAGGGTAACATGGCCAGGGCGGAATTGCAAGGGAAAATTTCAGAGAATGGCTGGGAAATATGACGTGCAGTTGTCATATTCAATGTGATATAATGACAGAAGTTACAGTGGGCAGGGGAGTGGGGCATTATGGGAAAAGGGCATTCTGTAGGAGAAATGCATCCTGTGGGAGAGATGCATCCCATGGGAGAAATGCATCCCATGGAAAAAGAGAATTTCATAGAAGAAGTGTATTTCATGGAAGAAGAGCATTCCGTGGAAAAATACAGGCTGTTGTGCAAGCTGGTTCAAAAAGAACAGTTTGGCACAGAAATGACGCAACAGGAAAAGGACGCGGCTGTCCAATCTTTTCTGGCGGCCAGAAGCCAGCCGGATGAAATCCTGCAATATAAGAAGCGGATGCGGGTAAGTCCAGCGGAGGACTGCCTCTATCCGGATTACTATCTGCCGCCCTGTGACGGGGGCAGGAGACTCCGCCTCGTGCAGGGCTATCTGCCGAAGACCAATCTCTTATATGCCAATCACTACGAAGCGGAAATCCTCCGGCTGCTGGTCAGGTTCGCGCCGGAGCATGAGGCCGTGAAGGATATGGTCCGCCATACGCTGGAGCGGTTCCGGAAGACCTGTTTCGGGAATTTCTGTACGCGGGGGGAGTGCATCGCCACAGGGATATGCGTGCTGCGCCTCCTGGCATCCGTCCGGCCTGTGGATGAGGCATGGATAGATAAGCTGCTGGGGCCTCTGGGGGAGAGGTTCCTTGCCTTCGGGCCCGGGCAGGCGGCGTCCCAGAAAGGGATTCCCCTCTCCTATCTGCTGATGGCCTTCACGGATATCGACAATAAGAAGACGCGGAGCCTCCTTGGGCAGAAAAAGGAATGGCTGGTGCAGCTCCTGAAAAAAGGGTGGATTACCGGACGGCTGTCCAACGGCAAAATCTCCGACGGTGATACCTATAATCTGCTCGGCAAATATATCATCCGGAACGCGGTCTGTACTCTGTCGGAGTATCCTGAGAAGGAAAGGTACAGGATTTATGTGGATGACGCAGAAGGACGATGCTACTGCGATATACCATGGAAGTAGGGAATGCCCGCCTTCCATACTCTGGCTGCTGGAAACCGGAAATCCGGCAGTGCGGCACAGAACCAGGTCAGAGCCGCTTGGCCAGGAGGACGACCCGGGCGAAGCCTTCCGGTGGATTGCCAATCAGTATCCTGGGTGATATGCGCCTTTCTTTTCTGTTGTTCCCTAATCGGATTCTCTCCGGCCTAGATAAGCGCGGCAGCATATTCGCTTATCCCATAACCAAGCAGCTTCATGATTTTCAGTTCGTCTTCCGCATCTGTAACGGCGTTATGCGTCTCGCGGTATCTGTTGTTCCTACTCAGCATTTTCAGGATATCTTCGACGCCATATCCGCGCTTCAGCCTGCCGGTTTTGCAGCAGTCCGCGGAAGCCGGTATCGCTTTATTGTACTGCTGGTATGCCGCCAGGCGCATGATGTCGTACCATTGGTAGCTTGCGTATTCCGGCAGATGTTTCTTGTCAAAGGTCGCATTGTAGGCAAAAAGTTTCCGCACCTGGTAAGAGTCCATCCACTGTTTCAGCTCTCCTAATGCCTGTTTTCTGTCTGTGATGCGGGCTTCGTTTTCGGAAGACCTCAGTTCATGCGAGAACATTCCTCCCACTCTGTATTCCGGGGTGATTATGTAATATTTTGAGGCGATTTTTTCTTTGGTTGACCCGTCGGCGATTACGATGCCGATTGACATTACCTCGTCATTCCAGTTTGTTTCGGTGTCGATGACTGCGAAATTCTCCACTTTTTCTCCTTTTGCATTCTCATTGCTTATGTACGGTTCGGAGTTGCTTTCTATCATTCCCCTGGCGACTGTCCTTGTGACGGCGCCGGCAATGCCTTTCTGTCAGGTACTTTTATCTCATGGGATGTATTGCTTCTGGTGTTCCATACCTAGTGTTCCTTAGAATCCCTTTTCCCTGCCGAAAATACTTATTGCGTTTCCTATAGAAAACAGCCTGTAGTGAGTAATCGACTGTCGTCAAGTTCACCACAGGCTTTATTCCACTTAGGAACTGTCGGAAAATAACTGATGCAACTTGTTTAGATGAAAGCCCGGAAATACAAGGAAAACGGCTATCAACTCGCATCAGTTATTTGTAGACAATTCCTTACGCTAAGAAGTCTCAGCTTCTTGCGACCTCTTTCCTTTTATTCCACTTTTAAGAAATTTCTTCTAACAGGTACGGCTGTCGTCGTTTTTTACTACTACATCATAACTTATTTTCTTTTTTGCGTCAACAGATAATCGCCTGCCCTATAACTTCTTCTTTGGATGGTGTCCTCTGATGGCGGAACTGGCTGGATCCTTGAAGAGTGCGGCAAAATATTTGGCTTGGAGTTGAACAACAGATACCTAAGTCTGTAAATTTTTCCGAAAGAGATGATAAAAGTTACAGAATGGTGTATTATAGATAAAAAATAGAGTAGAGGTGGATAAAAATGCTCTATATAGCGATATGCGAAGATGAGGCTTCTCAGCTTGCAGCCATAAGGGATAAGGTGCAGATATACTTAAAAGAAAATAATATTTTAGCGGAGCTGGAAGCATATGGCCGTAGCGACTTGTTAAAATACGATCTTCAGGAGGGAAAGTATTTTGACATCATATTGAGCGATATTGAGATGCCCGATACAGACGGCATGAAGCTTGCGAAAGAAATAAGGGGCTGTCTGCCGGATGCCATTCTGATTTTTGTGACCGCCTACTTAAAATATGCAATCGATGCATATGAACTGGAAGTGTTCAGGTACATTCCCAAAAGCTGTCTGGATGAAAAGCTGCCGGGCGCTTTGGAGATCGCTATAAAAAGGGTACAGTCCCAGGCGGATAAGAGTTATCTGATACAGACTGCGGCAAGGATTGAGAAGATTCTGCTGAAGCAGATTGTGTATATCCAGAAAGACGGCAAAAACGCCATGATCATCTGTACGGACAGCAGTGTGAAAAGCGTGAGAAAGAGCCTTTCTGATGTACATAAAGAACTTAATTCAAAGGATTTCGTTTTCGTGGAACGGGGCAGCATCGTGAATATCGCTCAGATTAAAAGCATTCAGAAAGAAGAGGTTTTGCTGAGCAATGGGGTGCGCATTCATGCCAGCCGCCCCAGGCTGGAAGAAATAAAAGAACGGATGGCAATATATTGGAGCGAGCACATATGATATTCTTATCTGAGTTCATTGAATGGATTGCCTGTCTGACAGAAGTCGGGCTTTTTTACTGGCTGGCAGACAAAACTTTCAGGGAGGAGCGGAAAAACGTAAGGATATACTGGGACTGCATCTTAACCGTCATCCTGGCTGTTGTGATATTGGGACTAAACAATATCGTCCTTTATTCCTCATTCACGCTCTTTTTCTGGATGCTTTTTGGCAGTGTGTCAGCAATGGCGCTTTATCGCGTCAGCTACATAAAGCTTTTGTCACTTACAGTGCTTTATACATTGTGTTTCTGCTCCACAGATATGCTGGCATCAAATCTGTATTTGTCTGTCGGAAACCATTTCAATATAAACGGTGATACGATCATGACATTCTCCTTACAGAGAATAGGACTGGTGGTTTGGGCAAAGTCCGTAATGATTGTTTTTGTGGTCTCTTTGAGAAAACTGATCATTCCGCTTATCCGGAGCGAGCATGAAAAGAGGGTATTGCTGATATCCCTGATTGCGTTTCTGCTCTTTTTATATTACAGGAAACCGGCGCAGAGCAGTTTTTCTGTGGAGATATCCATTATATTCGGGCTGTTGGTGCTCCTCTGCAGTCTGGGAATATATGTGGGTTACAAATATCTGGAAAGCCAGAACGAGAAAATGCAGAGCAGGATAGCGAAGATACAGAACGAATTATTGCAGGAAAACTATCAGGCTGTAAGTCATTTATATGAGAGCAACGCAAGGCTGTACCATGACCTGAATAATCATTTAGATATCCTGTATCAGCTGCTTGTCTCAAAACGTCCGGATGAGGCAAAAGAGTATATCAGCCAGATCGGCGAACCCATGAAAGAAATGGTCCAAAAAAGATTTACGGGAAATGATATTATTGATGTAATCATCAGCTGCAAAAAGCAAAAGGCAGAGCAGCTGGGAATGAAAACAGATATCGATGCGGAATTCCCGGTAAATACAGGCATACAGCCCAGTGATGTATGTACGGTTTTGGGGAATCTGCTGGACAATGCAATAGAGGGAAGCAGAAATACGGACAATGCAGTAATCTGTCTGAAAATACACTGTGTGCATCAGTTCATCTTGATCCAGGTTTCCAATACGACTTCCCGACAGCCCCAAATCGACCCCAAAACCGGCAGATGGATTACCGACAAGGCTGACCGGACAAGGCATGGATGGGGGATGCAGAGCGTAAAAAGCATTGTGGAAAAGTATAACGGAACAATGCAGTATAACTTCAGCGGAACAGAATTAAGAATAACAGCAATACTGTTCTTCTGATGCATACTACATAACGCCAGAATCGAATGAGAGGAGCCGCCTTGTCCGGGCGGCTTTTTTGTTCGCGGACATAAAACGAAAGGTTCACGGACAAGACGGGCAAATCTGTGCCGCATTATTATATAATCTTCAAGAAAAATAAAATAAAAAAGGAGATTTCAGTATTATGAAAGTAAGGAAAAACATGATTGCTATTATGCTCCTGGCGTGTGTGGGATGTATGGGATGCGCAAAGGAACAGCCAAAAACCGATGCCGGGAATGAGAGCAAATCGGAGGATACCCGGAATACCGAGAACGGAACAGAATCAGGAAATACAGGAAGCGCTGCAGGCAAACAGGATTTTCCGGAAAAATTTCAGGAGACTGTAAATGGAGTCACTTTCGATACGGTGATTCAGATATCAGAAGAGGCAGAACTTGGGAATCTGCATCAAGTAACGGCAACGCTCCAACAGCCGGATATCGGAAAAGCAAAAGCAATGTTCTCCGAAGGGAAGACTGTCACGGAGGAGAAGAATGAAACCGGCTCAGGCGAGGATGGGATTGAATATCCCAGCTATACTGCCAACTATGAGGACGGCGCCTTTTTGCGCGCGAGTACGGTTCTGGTTTACAGTACCCCGGTATTCGAGAAAGTATATGGGGCCTTCCGTCTGGATAATGATTACAATGCAGACAAGTATTCAAAAGATGCCGTAATGGAAATAGGGGATCCCCGGACGATATTTGATACTGTCCTCAAAAACATCAATGGGGCAGGATATCAGCTGGAAGAGACTGCCTATGACTATTATGCATTGGATCATGAGACCATGGAAAAGGAATACAGGGCATTTGATAAGTCAGGCCAGGAATTAGGCGCGGATACTCTTTCATGGGGAGCGGAAAATGACTGCTATTTCTTTACGGCAGTTCAGCAGCATGAAGGGCTTCCTGTATACTTTGGGAGCCAGGACTTTCCGGAAGACGGGGAAAGCAACAGGCCAATCCAGGTGTTATATTCTGCGGATGGGATAGAAAGGCTGGAAGTTTCACGGCTGTATTCCTTTTCCGAACCGGGAGAGACTGTAAGCTTATTGGATTTTGGCACAATCGCTGAAACCGTATCGAAAAAATACGGGGATGTCATAGGGGCCTCATATACAGTCAAGCGGGCAGAACTATACAAAATGCCGGTAAAACAGGCTGGCAGCACTTATGACATAAAGATTGTATGGCTGTTTGAAGTCACGGAATCAGGGGTAGACAGCGATACCGGCAAAGAATATGAATATACGCAGTACATGTTTGTCAATGCGGCAGATGGTACGGAGGTGTTTTTTTAGTGAAGAAGCGGAAGAGATATTTCCAGACAGAAATCAGCCGCCTGTTCCATAAAAAGGAGCTATACTTTTCTGTTATGGGAATCGTATTGATTCTATTTTTATCGGCAAATGACGGAATGGGAAATATGGGCGGCTCCGTTTTGTCATCTGTGTTGCTGTCATCTTATGATGCGGGGTTTCTGGTCGCTTTTTCCCTGGCGTCAATTCCATATGCGGCTGCGTTTACGGATGATCTGGAATATAACTACGCAAAGTATCTGGTGGTTCGCGGGAGCCTGGGAAAGTACGTTTTCTCCAAAATGCTCGTCATTTTCATTTCTTCCATGCTGGCAATGGGAATCGGCATAACCTGTTTTTCCATGCTGTGTTCCCTGGGGCTGCCGTGGGTGGATGAGGGTATGGCGGAATACATATCGATGTTTGGAGGATACCGTTCTTTTTTAGACCATGGACAGTATTTGCTGTGGTTTTGGTTCTATGGGATGCAGTGGGGGATTTTTGCGGGGATCCTCTCAATGGCGGCAGCGTTTTTTTCACTTTTCTGGCCGAATAAACTGCTGGTATTTTCCGTACCTGTTTTGCTTTACCAGATATTGATCGAATTCGGCGCAGACAGCTTTCGGAAAATAGCAGCGCTTGACCCGCGCGTGGTCTTTGACGCAAGGCATAATATTTGGAACAGCGATTGGAAAATGCTCGCATGGGCGTTTCTGCTGGGGGCAGCGGCATGGCTGCTCCTTGGCTTTGCAGGCATGTTGCAGTCAAAAAGGAGGATATGAGCATGACGGGGTATTTTCGGTCTTTCCGTCAGATATTTACAGAAAGGGTGTTCAGCTCCAGGACTTATGTAGTGGCAGTTTTGCAGGGTTTTATGCTGCATCTGTATATGAGGCCCGTGGCGGCGTTTTCAAGAGATATGGGATACGCGGCTGCACCGTGGGCATTCCCATTTATCCTGTCAAATATTTTCTATCTGCTATTATTTATGATCGGGATTATTTACTGTTTTTCAGATGTCCCATTTATGCAGTATAAAAATATGTATCAGGTCATCCGTACCGGCAGGCGCAGATGGGCGGCATGCCAGGTCAGCGCGATCCTTGCGCAGTCGTTTTTGATAATGGCTGCAAATGTATTTTTCAGCATGGTCTTATTAAGCGGGTCATGTGAGCTTACCCTGGATTGGGGGAAACTGTATCATACACTGGCATTGACAGGCAGTCCGGAAGAATACCGGTTTCTGTTTGCCTTTTCCTATGAAACCATGCAGATGTTTTCGCCGTTGGAACTGACTGCTTTGACGGTTATCATCGGTACTTTGGGAATCGGTTTTATTGGCCTTTTTATGTTTGCTGTCAGCATCTATATCAACAGGAGTGCAGCGGTTACGGCGGCATTTGTCATGGTGCTCATGATCTACCTGGTCGAGAATATCCATCCGCTGTTAAGAGAGAAGATGGCGATGTTCGTCCCGGTAAACTGGATGAGGGTAACACAAATCGGCGTGAAATTACATGACAGTTTTATCCAGCCGCCGGTTCTTTATATGCTGATAATGTTGGCGGCCGGGATTGCAGTATGTGCTGTCCTGATATTGATAAAGATAAAGAAGATGGAATTTCAATGGTACAAAGAAGAGTAGGGAGGTGCCTGAGTGGAACAGTTTGTGATTGAGGTAAAAAATGTAAGCAAGTCATTTAAGGGTATTCCTGTACTGAATGACATAAATATCACCTGCAGAAACGGAAAGATATATGGAATCATTGGCTATAACGGCTCCGGAAAAACCGTTTTGTTCAAATGTATCTGCGGCTTTCTTCATGTGGATTCAGGGGAAATATCCGTAAATGGAAGAGTGATGGGAAAGGAGATGGATATGCTTGAACATGCGGGAATCATCATTGAAGAGCCCGGCTATATCCGTAATCTGTCAGGATACCGTAATCTGGAATATCTATACCGCATCACCCATAAAAAAGATCCGGCGGTGATTCATTCCATCATGCTGAAAGTCGGGCTTGACCCGCAGTCCAGGAAAAAAGTGTGCCATTATTCGCTGGGAATGCGCCAGCGGCTGGCAATCGCCCAGGCCACAATGGAAGACCAGGCGATTCTGATTTTAGATGAACCGATGAATGGCCTCGACAAGGAAGGGGTTGCGGAAATGAGAAAATTTTTCTTAGAGCAAAAAGAGATGGGCAAATTGATACTTTTGGCCAGCCATAATAAAGATGACATCGAACTGCTTTGTGATGAAGTATATGAGATGAATCATGGTATCTTGGCGATGTATTCCAAATCCACCTAAGCGCAGAATGGGGCAGACTCTTTGTCTACAGCTTGGGGCAGTCCAAACCTATGCCCTGAATCCTTCCAGCAGCTTCAGCAGCAGCTTCTTCCTGCGGTGCTCCTCCAGAGCTTTCTGATCGTCATGCTCCACATAATACCGGAAGAGGTACTCATAGATTTCATCCAGCCGCCCGTCTACCTTCCGGAAAACTTCCTGGACAATCTACAGCGCCTGCTTGCTGTCTCCATGTTCCTCATACTGCATGGAATGGAAATAGCAACTTGCCAGAAGTTCCTCTTCCCTATTTCCGCCGCCTCTCCAAACCGGCCCTACGGTATGTATTACATAGTCGCATGGCAGGTTATATGCCTTTGTAATCTTCGCCTGCCCTGTTTCACACCCGTGAAGTGTCCTGCACTCTGCTAAAAGTCCCGGGCCTGCAGCCCTGTGAATAGCACCGTCCACCCCGCCTCCTCCTAAAAGGGAATTGTTGGCGGCGTTTACGATTGCCTGGACATTGGTTATTTTTGTGATATCGGATTTTATTGTTTTGAGTTGATACATTGTTACTCCTTACCTACCAAAAAAACTTATCGCGTTTCATATAGAAAACAGCCTGTAGTGAGTAATCGACTGTCGTCAAGTTCACCACAGGCTATATTCCGCTTACGCTAAGAAGTCTCAGCTTCTTGCGACCTCTTTCCTTATTATATCTCTCTTTTAAAAACTCTCTTCTAAAAGATACCGCTGTCGTCAGTTTCTACCTCAACATCATAACTTATTTTCCTTTTTGCGTCAACATATTTTATAATTGCCTACCCCATAATTCCTTCTTCTCTTCTTCGGACGGTGTCCTCTGATAGCGGAATCGGCTGGGTTTCTCTTATATGACTACTATGACAAAGATATTTGCGAGGCATTCCTGCTGTTGCAGGCAATGGTGGCGCTTGGATTCGTCGGGCATCCGGATGTCCAGAAAATATTTTCCCTGCTGCGCAGCCGCCAGCTGCCCGACGGGGGCTGCAGCTTCGTATTCTTCACAGTCTATGCAGCGATGCACGAATGTGCAGGCCTCCTGGATGATATCCACTACGCCCTCCGGGTCGCTGTATCGGAACTCTTCGTCGGCGCTGTCATACCAATCGTCGTAATCCTGATTGAGACACCCTTCCAGGGCTATGTCCCAGCTTTCTATGCGTTCCAGTTGGGCCTTGAGGGATCTGTGTTTTTGGGTGAATTCTTCTTTGCTGGCTGGTTCCTGAATCTTTGGTTGGATTGTAGGGGGCGTGGTGTTTCCGTAGGTTCCGGTCAGCCGGGCCAGGAAGTCTTCCCGCTCTGTTTCCGGGAGCGTTCTGGCTATGTCGTGGATGAATGCCGCCAGCTCTTCCTTTGGCATGGCGGCTGTGGTTTGGTCTATGGTTTTTAGGAATTGGGGGAGAGTCATCATTTGTGTTTGCCATTCCTTTCTAATTTAACATAAAATCATCACCTTTTAAATTTTATTCCATGCATAACTGCAAGAATCCTGTCTGAAATCTTTTCCTGCAGATAAGCAGGATTTAATTTTCTCTTGGCATATCTCAAATAGCTGTCCCGGGTAATCCGTATCAACTGTGACGTAAAATATCGTTCCCAGCTAAAGTAATCCCCACTCTCAATATAGTTCTCAGGATTCTTCAATATTTCCCCAAGGCCGCTGTCCTCTATCACACCAGACCGCAAAATCAGCCAATCAACTACCCCGGTGCAAGCACTCAAGTACTGTGAGCGGCTCCTACGTCGC